>CALEJY010000272.1 GCA_937898445.1 uncultured Candidatus Melainabacteria bacterium
ATACAATATTTAATGGATTTGATAATACTGTAAAAGCTCAAGCGATACAAGCAATACAAATTGCAATAGAATCAATTGAACAAACAACGTCATCTATTACAGGTGTATTTAGAGAAAGATTAAACGGAATTGAAGCGCACGATGCTGTAACTAATATAAAAATAGGTTAGAATAATTCATTTATAATTACTAAACAATATTATCATTAGATGGATTTAATAGTAAATGAAATGCTATTGGATTGTCTTAATTTAGCTAAAGTAGTTTATAAAAATGGATTAACTGGAACCATTGTATTAGGTGATAAATATCAAAAAGTATTTACAGCATTACCTGAATATTATACATTAACTGATTATGATATACGTATAATAACAAGTTCTGATGTAGTTAAAGATTTAGAATAGATAAAACAAATTATTCCTGAATTTGTAAAATCTGGTGGACTTCCTCCAGATATAATAATTGAAGCTATTACTTGTAAAAGTATTCCTGATTTAAAACTAAAAATTAAAAAAGCAATTAACGCTTAGAGATAGGAAGGAAGTCAAATACAATAGTTATAGTAGCAATTATAGCAAGCTCAACAATAGTTGTAGCAAGCTGATAAACAAATACAAGAACAATAGAAATAGCTTCAAGAATTAAGTAATAATAAGTTATAGCTTGAACAACAAGAATTAAAGATGAAATATCAAATTGAATGGTATAAAGCTAATACTGATAGAACTTATAAAGAAGCAGCTACTGAAGAACAAAAAAAACGTACTGAAATTGAAATTGCTCAGTTACATGACGGAAATCCATATAATGATAAAATAAGACAAGTATAAAATGAATTTTGATATTGGATTTGATAATAGTAAAGATTGTAAAGTTACCATAAACGATTAGCAAGAATACTTAACAAAAGGAGATTCATTAGTTAATTTTAAATATGATAGTATGGTTAGAATTATAAAAGTAAACGATGAATTAGAATATATAACTAATGATTCTAAAACTTTTGTAATTTCTAAACCAAAAGATGGATTACTTTCTTTAAGTTACATTGTATTACCAAACGAAGATTATTTCTTAAAATCTAAGAAAAGTAAAGATATATTTGCTATGTTATACGATATAGCATATTATATAGATGACAATAAATAGATTTGGAAATATATTGTTAAAACAGAAGAAATAGAACCAGTAAGTTCTATAAATGAAGTAATTGAATGTACTAATGATAGAACTTTTAAGTATTCTTTAAGTTAGGATTATCTTTCAATTTGCTCTTTACAAAATTGTTATGTAAATTTGGCTTGGAAACTTTTAAAAGAAAGAAGCTTAGCTAAATGTGAAATAGATGATAAAGATTTAGTAGATAGAAAAAATCTAGTATTTATTGCAATTAATGTAATTAAATATGCAATAGAATTAGGTAAAGTTGATAAAGCTGAACAAATTTTATAGAGAATAAATGGATGCACAGGATTATGTAAATCTGATTCAACATCAATGTCCAATTGTGGATGCGGATGTTCTAAATAATTTAAAGAAAGAAGTAATCTGTGACTTTAGTTCTTTATTATCTAAAATGGGAAAAGGCTATAGTTCAGATTATAAATAGATTCTAGATAAAATTCAATTTATTAATTTTATCCCAAGTTGTATTTCTTCTTAGAGATTCCCTGTTTATATAGGTTTATTACCTAGTAACAAAAAAGCAAAAGAAATTACAATAGAATATTTAAATAAGTCTGAAGGAAAATTTGTAGACTTTAATAAAATTATTACAGAATATCTTAACTTTAAAGATACAAGTCTTAAAAATATTTTTATTATGGTCCCTTCTGCATATCCAGATTTAGTTAGTATGACTAATGATATGCAAAAGTTTACAATAGAAGCTTTTGATGTAACTGAAAACATTCCTTTATTGATCAATAATAAAGCAATTTTATATAAAGCTTTTGTTTATAAACAATCTTTAGCTACATTAGATCAAGAAATAACTTTTAATTTTATTAATTAAATATGAGTTAGTTTAGTGAAACTGTAGGTAGTTTTACTAGAACTGGTAATTATCCTTTAGAAGCCAATTATATTTTTGATACATTTGACGATTTAAAAAAGTTTTATGAAGATAAATATAATGCAGCAACGTTACATGAGGGATTATTAAAAGTAGTCAAGAACGACGAAAATAACGAACAGTCTTTATATTGGGTTATTAATAAGGATAATAAACTTCAATTTACAAGATTATCTGGAGACTTTGATAATCTAAAAGAGATTGTTTATGGAATGTATAGAGATGCATTAAAAACAGAAGGAGATTTTGTTGTTAATGATACTAATACAAAACCAGTAATTCCTAAAAATAAACGAATCTATATAGGAAGTTATATTAATCCAGATCTAGAATATACCTTAGAAATACCAGAAGGATGTGAATTGGCATTTGGGCGAAATGGTAAGTTAGGCCCAAATGTAACTATTAGATTAAATAATACTGCAATTATTGCAAGTCCAAATCAACAAATATTTAATGATTGTAAGATAATAGGTAAGTTTAAATGTCCTTTTATTCCTGTGGAATGGTTTGGCGCAAAAGGCGATGGAATTACAGATGACAGTAAAGCCATTAATACTTGTTTTCTATACGCTGGCAGAACTACTGTATTATTAAGTGCAGAAAGATATTTAGCTAAAAGTACTATTCGTATTGATGAAGAAGAATGCAATATGAATAATACAGAAGACGAAAGCTATATGAACGATGGTTAGTATGGAATGCAAGTAGTATGTAAAGGTTCTATTTGGGGAGGAGATAATACCTCTCCTGTGTTACATATTAATATGTCACAATTAACTTTTAAATGTGATGGAGCAATAGTAAGTAGTAAATACGCTAACGTTGCAGTTGAATGTAATACAGAACGCCACTCTGATATTTATATTAATAGAATAATGAAAGGACGTGATTATAGTAATACTTTATCTTCTGTTGACGATAATATTAACTATAATTGGTTCAATGGAATAGGATTCTTTCATATTGGTGGTAATAGCTCAAGAATTCAAATAAATACAATGTTTGGATTTAAATATGGTTATAGAGCGTCTACAGAAATGTGTAATCAATACTATATTTCTTGGATGAGTAATAAAATAACATTGGGTACTATTATTGCTCCATATCCTATTTACATTTGGCTTGCTTCTGATAACGAAGGAACTAGTAATCCTACTAGACATAATAGTTTTTATCACAATAATGATATTACTATTCAATCAAATAGTGTTGGTTGGAATCCAGATACTATTGTAAAATTAATGCAAAATGAAACTGATTCTTCATTAGTTACTTTAAAAAGTGAATCTGGATTTAATAGAATTGCAGTAAATATTTATATTCAAACTGTTGATTGCGCAACTTATAAAGTAATTAACGCATATCATACAGGAGAATGTAATTTTAAAATATATGGTAGTTTTAACGATGTTAGTCCAATTAGACCCAATGGAACTACAGCAAAGAATTGTATAAATAATGTATCTCCGTATACAGATACTAATAAATTTATAAATATTATTGGTTGTACTAATATTAATATAGAAACTACCCAAGCTATATTATACGATTGGATATATGTAAAAGATTGTGAATATGTAAGATTTAATAGTATTCAAAGTAAATACGATATTAAAGATTATTATATACTCAATACTGCTAAATTAAATTATCCAGTTATATTTAGGCCAAGTAAATTATTATCTGATGTAAATGCTGATATTTCTTTAAATGATTTTTCAAATAATGGAATGTATGCATTTATTGATTATTTAGATCTTTCTAATTATAAACATACTATTGTAGATCCAAATACTATGTTTATTGATCCAGGTATTTATGTATTTGCATATAATAGTAATCTTTGGGCAATAAATTATTTACCAGAAGGGTAGAAAAAAGCATAGCATATTGGATATACTCAAGCTAAGTATGATTATAATTAGTATAAGCATTTAGACTAGTTATGGACTACTTATAATGGTTATACTATAACTAATACAAAATCTTCCGAAAATTTAGATACTTTTATCCCAACTTATAATGTAGTAAAATAGTTATTAGATAGTATTAGTTCTGCTGGAAGTAATGTATCTGGATTAATTTTAGATACTTCTAATTAGTTACATATAAAAGATATAGATGGTTCTGATATTGGATAGCCTATAGATTTGTCTATTTTTGCTTCCAAAAATGAAACTGTAAAAAATTTTGGTACAACTACAATAACACAAGAAGACTTAGATAAAGGATGTGAGTTTTTATTAGGAACTATTTGTACATTTATACAAATAGGAGATAAAAAATATTACGCTCCCATTTCTACTAATTCTAATTCTATTGAAAGTAAAGTTGTAGATGGAACGGTTCTTCATGAAGTAAAAGTATCACAATCTGGAAATGTTAATTTAGAAATCGCAAGCGATGGTTTAAAAGCAGTATTTCCTATTAAGAATACTGGTAATCCAATTGAAATAGAATATTTAGATCAAGATCCAATAGAATTTAAAGATAATACAATATATTATATTAAAAATAAACCCTATTTCTACTTTGGAAATAATAAAATTTCTGGAGGAGAATCTACTTGGGTTGAAAATTAATTTATATGGCTAACGTAAAATTTTTATATTATCAGACTAAAGCCAAGCTTACTGAAGATATAGCAGGCAAATTTCCTGATGGTGCTATTGCTTTCTGTCATGAGACTGGAGAAATCTATACTCACGGAAAGTTTTATAATGCTTTAAGTGCTGAATATCAAGCATTAGATGGTGCGCTTGCAGCAGGTGATTCTATTGAAACAGCTATTGCTAAACTTGATAAACAAGTCAAAGCTGCAACTTCAGCGGCTGGTGTAAAAAGTATTTCTGCAAAGGGAAGTTTTATAAAAAATTTAGAAGACGCTACTGGAGCAGTTACTATTGAAAGTAACGATGATGCAATTCAAAATGCATTAAATGCTAAGGTAAATAAAACCGATGTTGGTGTTACTATTGCAACACTTGAAGATGGTAAAGTTCCTGCTTCTCAATTACCTTCATTTGTAGATGATGTTCTTGAATATGATACTTATAATAGTTTTCCAGAAACTGGCGAAACTGGTAAAATCTATGTATCTACAGACGATAATAAAACATATCGTTGGTCTGGAACATAGTATGTAGAAATTGGATCTTCATTAGCACTTGGAGAAACTTCTTCTACTGCTTATGCAGGAGATAAAGGTAAAAAACTTCGTGATGATGTAGATGGTATTCTTAAAGGAGATAAGGAATTAGTAACCCCTGTAATTACTAATCCTCAATGGTCTATCTTTAAGAATGACGGTACTGATACTAAGGAAATCAAAGAAACTAGTAATATTACTTTACTTAAAGGGTATAAAGCCTAGTTCTCTGGTAGTTGGAAATGGACTTCTGATTCTTCTAAGAAAGATCCAGAAGCTACTAGTGGAATATGGGGAACGACCCTTCCAGAAAGCGGGGTTGCTAGTGATTCATTTACTGGTACTCAAGTGTCTGCCAACACTACATATACTCAAACTATTACAGCCGCTAAGAAAGGTTTAATGGTTTCTGGAAGTAAAGTAGTTCCTGCTTCGGGTACTGATTCAAAGTCTTGTTCAGCTTCTGTATCTTTTGTAGATAGAATTTTCTATGGTATAATTGATTCTAGTGATCCTACTGGTGCTGATGTTACTAATACTAAAATTCAAGCTTTAAAGACTTATAAAGATCAAACTAGTAAAGCAGCCACAATTGATTGTAGTGCTCTTTCTGCCACACAACGTTTAGTATACGCTTATCCTGCTTCTTATGGGGTATTAACTGTTATTAAAAAAGATGGAGTAGATTCTGTAATTAGTGCATTCTCTACTAAGACTGTAGATATTGATACAGGTACAGGTGCTCCAGCTATTTCATATCAAGTATATTATAGTGGTGCAGGTGCTGTAAGCTCTAAATCATCGTTTAGTTTTTCTTAATAAAAGGAGGGTAATATATGGAAAATAAATTGACAAGAATGGCGAAACTTGCCTCAGCTAATCCTAAAAGTTGGGGTATTGTTGACGCAAATGAAATCTCAGGTCATAGATCCGTAGCTACTGTATCTGATTTATATAGCTTAGCAGGTTGTATTTTATCGTCCTCTTATGCAGGAGATTTAGCTGCTGGAAGAACGCCTACTGGTAATGATGCAATAGGTCAAATTTGGTATGTACAAGATACTAATAAGTACTATAAATTAATTACCTGGAATGATCCTACTACTGCTCTTAATTGGTAGGAAGTATATATCGGCACTGATTATGGTAAGATAGATGATGTACAAGTAAATGGAACTTCTGTTGTATCAGATAAGATTGCTAAGATTGATTTAACTCCTTATGCAAAAGATACAGAGGTTCTTAAAAGTATTACTTCTGAGAATGCAGTTATTGCTGTAGATGGTAATAAGCTTACATTTACTATTGACCCAACTAATACGGGTAGTCCATTACAAGTAAATGATCAAGGTTTAGCTATCACTCTTAGTTTGACCTATGATTCTGAGAATAAAAAGATTAAACTTTGTGGTCAAGATTCTTCAGTAATTAGTGAAATTGATGCAAAAGATTTCATTAAGGATGGAATGATCGATAGCGCAAAAT
>CALEJY010000273.1 GCA_937898445.1 uncultured Candidatus Melainabacteria bacterium
ATTTTGAAAATTCACTCAATGAATCTGAATATTTGCCACGAACATCTTCTAGCTTAGTTTCTAATGATGATTTTTTATTTTCAAGAGCTGCTAACTTTTGTTCCATCTCTTTTAATCTGTCTTTGAATTTGTTCAACTCGTCATCATCATTTTGGCTAAAGCTTAAACCTGTTCTTAACCTTGTACCACCAGTCATAGAACCAGATTTTTCAAGCAACTCACCTTGCAAAGTTACCATTCTGTATTTGCCGATAAGTCTTTTGGCAGATTCTAAATCTTCAACAACAATAGTATCGCCAACCGCATAATAAAATGCATCGATATATTCATCATCAAAATCTACAAGATTAATCGCAAAATCTATAACGCCCTTATCTCTAGGCAATTGTAACCTTGTAGGAGCTTTTTTTATTTTGTTAAGTGGAATAAAAGTTGCACGCCCTGCATTTGATGATTTTAAAAGTTCAATTGCAACACCAGCAACATGTTCATCATCAACAACGATATGAGCCATTCTGCCGCCAAATGCAACTTCCATTGCAACAGAATATTCTTTATCAACAGTTCCCAATTTAACAAGTGGAGCGTGAACGCCTCTTAGTTTGGCATTCATAATAGTATCAACAGCTCGACCGAAGTTTGAATCCTCTGCCATTTGTTTTTTGGTTTCCATAACGGCAATTTTTCTTGATGCCATTTGGATATTGTAGTTCAAATCGTTGATTTCATTTTTTGTCGTATCAAGGTCATGCATTGCATTTTGCTGAATAATTTTGAAATCAGCCATTTCCTTTTGCAACTGTTCTACAAGAGTTTTTTTCAAATCTTGATTTGCTGCAAAATTGTTTTTCATTTCTGTTAGTTCTGCAAGTTTTTCCTTTGCATCTTCCAAATCTCTTTGAAGTGTTTTTAATTCGCTTTCAAGCGGAAGTTTTGCTTGAATTAATTTTGTTTCTTCGTCTTTTAAATCTTCAAGTTGTTTTCTTAAATTGTTACGTTTTTCAATATGCTGATCTGCAGTAGCATTTAAGCCTGTCATATCTTCCAAAATCTTTTTAAGTTCTGCTTCACGAGTTTTGGTATTATCTTTTATAACTGCTATTTCATCATCTTTTAGTTTGATTTTTAGTTTGAAGTCTTCAATTTTCTTTTTGAAGTTTTCTATACCGTTTTTCGCATTTTCAATAGAGCGCAAACCGTCATGAATTTGTTTGTCAGCATAATTTGTCGCATTTTCTTTGCGGTCAATTTCTCCTTTTAGAGCTTCTTCTTGTTTTTTTAATTCAATTTGTTGAGCTTCGCCCTTTTCTTTAACAAGTTCCGAAATCTCTTGATATTTTTGTTTTATAAGATTTAATCTTTCGTCTAAATCTTTGTTTTTTACTTCTTCTTCTTTTTTCTTTTTAGTAAATTCAAGGATATTTTCATGCGCTTTTTCAAGACTTCTTTTTATATCAAAAAAGCGAACTTTATTTATTTGGCTTTCTAATCCTTGTTTTTCATCTCTTAATTTTTGGTATTTTAAAGCAACTTCTCGTTCTTCTTTAAGTTGTTCTAATCTGTTGTCAACTTCGTTTAAAATAACTGTTGAGCGTTCAACTCTTTGTTCTACTGTTTCAAGCTCGTTTGTTGCCTGATCTATTCTTCTGTCAAAGTCTGCAATACCTGCAATTTCATCAATGATTTTACGGCGGTTTTTAGGGGTACAGTTTGTAATTCCCATTACGTCGCCCTGCATCATTACGTTATAGCTATTTGGAGTTACATTATATTTTTCTAAAATAGCATGAACATTGGTCAAAGTTGTAACGCTATCGTTTATATAATATGTACTTGCATAACCTTGAGATGTTTTTCTGATTTTTCTTCCGATGCTTAAATCTTCACCGTTTTCGGTATCTCCAAACGTTACTTTTACAAAAGCATCATTTCTTTTTGTGTAGGTAGAAATAAAATGAGATAAGTTTTCAGCACGCAATTCACTTGCGTTCGCAAGCCCTAGTGCAAACAAAACGCTATCAATAATATTACTTTTGCCCGAACCGTTTGGTCCTGAAACTGTCGTAAACCCTTTTAATAACGGAATTTCCGATTTGTTGGCAAATGATTTAAAATTGTCTATCTCTAACTGTTTTATGTACATAATCCCTACCAAGTCTTATTATCTATTGAACAACAACTTTTCGTACATGTCAAAAGGTTAAAGAAATTGTTACGTTTTGAATTTTTTATAAACAATTTGCCAAGTTTTAAAATTAATGATAAAATTCGTTTATGTTAGATTTTAAGGAACAAAACGATAAAGAAAGAGCTTTTTTTGAGCAAGATTTTTCTCCTGTAAACGAGATTTTACATAGGGTTAGAAATTCTCTTGTAACAGGTGAAAATCTAAGTATAACTGATTTGGATTTGTCTAATATTATAAATTATGACAGAGCTGAAACTCTTGTGTATATTACGCTTTTCCAATCAGGGCAAAAATTTATTCGTTATGGCAGTAAAAGACAAGATTTTCAAACAACTTTAAATCGTGATGTTGAAATGTTGCGTAAGAATAAAAAGTTTTCTGAATTTGATGTTGTGGATGAAAATAAATGCCGTATTATGTTGGAATATGTTATTGACAGACATCCTGTTTCTCCTGCGAAATTAAATTCTGTTCGTTTTGACAATTCTCGTTTTGAAATTGGAATAAATGGTTTAGAACTCAGAAAAGACGGGATTTCATATTATTACATGCCAACAGATGCGATTACTCTTAGCCACATGGGATTGCGTTCTGTTTTGGAAACTTTGGTTCGAAAAACTCCGATTGCGAAACTTTCAAACAGTAGGTCAAAAAGGTTGGAAATCCTTTCACAATCAAAAGATTATGAATATTATTTATTCAGAAGCAGAGCATTTATTACATACAAAAATGATTGTATTCCATTGTATAGAGGGAATGTCAGATATACAGAATTTAGTTATGATGTTTTGTATAGTCAGGTTGTAAAATCTGCCGATTGGCTTTTGGCGAATATGTATGATGATGGTAGATTTTTGTACTATTACGATTGTTGTGATGATACTTACAAAGATCACGAACATCCTACAAGACCAGAAAATAATTTATACTACAATGATTTAAGGCATTGTGGCGGTATTATTGCTTTAATCAGAGCTTATGAACTAACATCTGATGAAAAGTATATTAAAGCTGCGAAAAAGGCAGTTGATTGGAGTATTTCAATCTCTAAATCTCACGATACGCAATGGGGAAAAGCTTATTATGCTTTTTATAACAGAAAAGCAAAACTTGGTGGAACCGGAGTTTTATTAGTTGCAATGATGCAATACCGCTCATTTACAGGCGATAAGTCTTATGATGAATATATAAAAGGCTATACACGCCACGTTATGAGTAGAGTTTATAAAAACGGTGAAATTTTGGGATATTATATTCATCCGCAATTCCAAAACGGTCAGCCGCTTATTAATATGACTGATGAAGAACGAAAAGAAACTTTTTCTTTCTATTATCCTGGTGAGGCTCTATTAGGTTTGGAACTTTTCGCTAACAACTTCTTGGATGATGAAAATTTAGCTAAAG
>CALEJY010000274.1 GCA_937898445.1 uncultured Candidatus Melainabacteria bacterium
GATCCAGCACGGGCGCCCTTTATAACAATAGAAAACATCGGGAACTCCTGTCCCGGTTGATGTTTCTATTGTTTGTATTAAACTGTTCTTTGGTTTTTGTTTCACTAACCATCTTCTAAATCCTGCCTCATTTGGCATCGGCTTTCTCCCTTAGTAACTAATAAAATTTAACTTATCTTCGAACTCAGCTCCTCCGTGAGCTCCGTGACAACCTGTACACATTCCGATCGCTTTATCCTGCGATTTGTCGAACCAGCACGTGAACAATGTGTCAACTGTATCCACTAATATTGATACCGGTTTCCCACAACTTGGACAATCATATGTTAGCACGATATCATTTGGTTGAGTATTCTTTGGTATAGCTTCTTCTGTATATAACGGAATTAAATAGGACTCTAAATCTGTCACATATGTTGCACCGTCTTCCATAGCTTTACTAAGATACTCTTTTGCTACAATTTCATTCATTGAGATATCGTAATCCTCTATTGTATGCTCGGTCCCAGCTATCTGTGTCGTCGTCTTCTGCGAAGTTTTTTTTTGAACAGAATCTTCAACAGAATCTTCAACAGATTCTTCCTTTTCTTTTTGCCAAGAATATTTTGGATATGTGCTACTACTATATGATGAATAGGATGAGCTATAACTAGAAATATTCTTAAACTTTTTCATACGTTTTTCTGATACAGATTTATATTGGAATGATTCCAACATCTTCTTACAGAATAAATATGTATTCCATAATTCGTTTAGATTTGTATATTCTTTTGATGTATGTGCTTCATAATATCCACAAGACAAATTAACACATTCTAAAATACGTGAAAATTTATCTGCATCTGAACAAGAACCATTTGCTGGTGTGAATTTGAAGCCATTATCTTTCGCAAATGCTGCTAATCTATCATCAAGAGCCAAACAATACTTGTTATTATATCCAATAATATCCCATTCATTTCTTCTATCAATAACTATTCCATATTGGCATCCTTCTATGAACTCAGCTAATTTAGTATTGCTTATGACTTGCTGAGATCCTGTACCACCTACTTCTTCTGAATGACAGAATGCAAAATTGATATCTTGTCCATTCTTTAACAAAGTAAGAATAGTCCAGATACCGTTTTTATCATCTGCACCAAGAGATGTCTGTCTTTTATGTTCTTCATCCCTATATAATCTGATATTTGTTTTACTATCTACTGTGAAGAACCCATCAACAGCTATCTCTCCCGGAGATAAAATATATCCTTCGGTGTTTATCATATCCATATGTGCTGAAAACAAAGGTCTTCCTGGATAATTAAACCCTAAAATATTTCCGTTGTAATTAACGTACGGAATATGTAATTGATCTAAGCATTGTGTGATGTAATTTCTCACCGGGTCTTCATATCCTGAATAAGAACGTAGAAGGTAAAGCCCTTTTAAAAGGGCCCTATCTTCTTTTGGCATCAACACTTCGTATCTTTTTTCTTTTATTGTTGTTATAATATTATTTGCCATATCTTCTCCTATCTGATTTGCTCTAGAATTGTACTACCTTCGTGCGACGCTTGATAGCTTCGAACCTGCCTATCAGTATCTTTTATTGCTAATCTGCTTGGCTCTTTGCCAGCAGAGATTAATGCAGTGTATGCTATTTTCTGTTCTTGTGTCCAATTAGTTTGGTCTATTCGATCGCCTTCAATATCTGCTGTTGTGAGTCCGGCATCAAGAACTTTCTGTAATAAATCCCTTTGTTCTTGTTTTAGTCTAATACTTTTAATGCAATCCGGACAGATGATTCTTCGTTTCGGCAATAATAATACTGCATCTGATATTTCATTTAAGAATACAATCTTTTTACATTTAGAACAAATTACTGCGTTGCTACGACAACTATTACAGATACCTACCGGAAGGTCTAGTCCATCTACTGAATACATTGTTTGGAAATAACTATCTATTTTCCAGCCATCTAACACAGAACCACAATGTAAACAAATTACTTTATTATCGGTTCTTAATTTTTTTACTTTAGTTCTGCACATTTCAATTGCTGGGAACTTATAAAAGTCTTTCGGATGAAGTACCTTTTGAATATTAATAACTTCGTGTTTCGCTTTTTCTTCTTCGTCATCTTTCTTATAACAGAAACCACACGAATCGCATTTCACATAACCTAGTTTCTCTACACAAGATGCACAGATATGTTTATTTCCGTGCTCTGGATCCCTAATAGTTCCACCAGCACTTGCTATTACTTCACCGCATTCTGCACAAATCTTTAAGAAGCGGTTATAAAAAGTTATTGATTGCTTTCCGGTCATCAACTGGAACATATCTAGTCCTGCGCTAGGCCAAGCTGGTGCCATACCGCCGCTACCGATCCTTGATGAACCTACTTGAATATAAACAGGAATGTCACTTTGTATAGCCTTAATTGTTGTTTCTGGTTTCAATGGGTAATTATATCCGTTTCCACCATCAAATACTCTTCTAATATCTCTATTAGAAGTTATATTATATCTTAAATTATCATAATAAATACAACGAACAAAGCCATATTTATCAACTGCAATCGGTGCTTTTTCTTGAAGCATTAAACCTTTATTTAAATATAGTCTTGCTTTAAAATACGGAAGATCTTCACCCTTACTGATATCTTTATCTATTTTTTCTAAGGCATCAGCATAGGCGTAGGATGTAGATACTCCTGCTTTACCTAGCAGATAGCTTATTATAGATTGCCAAGCAAAATCTTCACCATTTGCTGAGTACTGACGACCAATGTATAGACGTTCTTGTGTGAAAACTTTTTCATCTTTCCTTTCACTGGAAATCCCGGCAGGAAGTTCGGCATATCCTCCCACGTTTGGAGCACCTTTATAGGTTAACGCTCTACAGGTCATTTTGATATACTTATATGCTTTTTTCGGATCTCTTTCAGAAGCATCTTTTCTCCATTCAGAAGATTCCCAATACATATTTTTGTGCTTTCCTGCCGTCATAAATACTAAGAAAGCTGAATCTGTTGGAAACAATACCGGCAAACCAAAAGCATATACTGATGATGTACCGTTGGAGTCTAATTGCTTTGCAATTGACATACAAGAACCAAATGCTTGCTTTGTTGAACACATAAATTTATCTATTGGATTTAAGGATACAACCAGATAATCTTGCAAATAAACTTCATCATAATTCTTTAATTTATTATAGTGAGCACTCGGTAATTTATCAGAGAAGATTGTTCTGATTGTATCTTTAGAAAATTTATAATCATAATTGTTTGCTAACGTGTTATTATATAATCTAATAAAGAAGTTACTTGCTTGAAAATTACTTAATGGTGCATCGTTCGGTGTTACTTCAAATAGGCGTCTTTTATTTTCATCAGAAAGTGCTGCTTCACCTTGAGGCACAACTAACTGTTGCCCATTTGTTGATAAAGATACTTCTGAATCCATTATAAATCTATCAAGTAATTCATCCCAATAATCTTTTGTACCCTTTGCCCCTTCTGATAAAGGTTCTTCATCCGGGAAACAAGCAGTAAAGAATTTTGTATCCTTTTCCCACCACTTTATTAAAACTTTTTTAATGT
>CALEJY010000275.1 GCA_937898445.1 uncultured Candidatus Melainabacteria bacterium
TTCAAATGATTTTCAGTCGCTTGCAAATGCCGATAAATCAAATAATATAAATAGAAAAGTTGAATTAATAATGAGTAATGGTACAAAATATTTTAAAAACGGGGTTCAAGATTTCCAAGACAACAAAGTTGACCAAACAACAGGTACTGTCACAATGAGAGCAACTTTTGACAACCCTAATAATGAACTTATTCATGGTGAATTTGTAACAGTTAAACTTTATTCAAACAATCCGGTAGAAGTTCCGGTTGTGCCTGTTACTGCAGTTTTGGAAAACCAAGCCGGTAAATATGTTTATAAATTGGATGAAAACAATCTTCCTCAATTGGTTTATATAAAAACAGGTGAACAAAACGGTGATAATTGGATTATCAAAGAGGGAGTTCAAAAAGGCGACCGAATTGTAACAGAAGGGCTTCAAAAAGTTACACCTGGCAGACCTGTAAAAATCGTTACAGAAGAAGAAATGAAGAAAATTAAGACTGAACAAGTTACGGGTGAAAAACAAAACTAGAAGTATAGTTATGTGGCAAATTAATTAATAAGCGTAGCGAACTGAATATTCATCTCGCTTTTCACATTTCACCCCTAATTCAATAAAAAGGAATAAAAATGTCAAACGATAAACACGAACAACAAGGAAATTTATTCATAAAACGACCAAAGCTTGCAATTGTTATTTCGCTTGCTATTATGCTTGCCGGCATGTTAATGATTACAACATTGCCTTTGGAAGAATATCCGTCAATTACACCTCCGCAGGTTGTTGTTACAGCTACTTATGCGGGTGCAAGTTCTGATGTTGTTGAAGATACTATCGCAGCTCCGGTTGAGGCGCAACTTAACGGTGTTGAAGATATGATTTATATGTCATCAACTTCTCAAAACGGACAATATCAGTTGACTTTATATTTTAATATCGGTTCAGACCCTGATATGGCGGTAGTTAACGTTCAAAACCAACTTCAACTTGTTACTCCGAGATTGCCGGAAGAAGTTCGTCGTTACGGTTTGTCAGTTAAAAAATCGACCGGTGGGCCTGGTTTGATGATGATTTCTGTTAATTCGCCTACTCATACTTACGATTCTTTGTATATTGCAAACTATGCATCTATTTATATCAAAGATGAATTAGCTCGTATTAAGGGTGTTGGTAAGGTTTCGGTATTCGGATCTTCTGATTATTCAATGAGGATTTGGCTAGATGCTGCTAAAATGGCGAATTTGGGCGTTTCTATTTCAGAAGTTAGTGCAGCTATTCAATCCCAAAACACACAAGTTCCGGCAGGTGATTTGGGTGTTGAACCGATGAAAAACAAACAAATGATTAAACTTACAATGCGTACTAAAGGGCGTTTGAAGGATGTATCAGAGTTTGAAAATATTATTGTTCGTTCAAAAGCTGACGGCTCTCAAATTCGATTGAAAGATATTGCAAGGGTTGAATTGGGTGCTGAAAGTTATTCATATTTCTCACGTATTGGTGGAAAAGATTCTGCAATTATTTCAATCAGTCAGTTGCCGGAAGCTAACGCAATTGATTTGTCTAATAAAATTACGAAAAAAATGGAAGAATTGAGCAAAGGTTTTCCGCAAGGTATTGAATATAAAATCCAACGTGATGAAACAGAGTTTGTTCGAGAATCTATTAAAGAAGTTATTAGTGCAATCGGGCTTGCTATCGTGCTTGTAGGTATTGTAACTTATATGTTCTTAGGCAGCGGTAGAGCAGCGTTAATTCCTTTCTGCGCAATTCCGGTTTCATTAATCGGGGTATTTATTTTTATGAATATTCTCGGTTTTTCAATAAACCTTTTGATTTTGTTCGGATTGGTTTTGGCAGTAGGTTTGGTTGTTGACGATGCGATTGTTGTTTTGGAAAACACGCAGCGACATATTCAGGAAGGTAAATCTCCGACTGATGCGACAGAAGTAACTATGAAAGAGGTATTTGGCGCAGTATTAGCGACATCATTAGTTTTGATGGCGGTATTTGTGCCGGTATCTTTTATGTCCGGTATTACAGGGCAAATGTTTAGACAATTTGCCTTGTGTATCGCATCTTCTATCGGGTTGTCAACATTGGTAGCTTTAACTCTTGCACCTGCTTTATGTGCGATGATTTTGAAGTCTGGTGAAGAAAAAGCCGATTTTGAATTTATTCAAAAATTTGATGACTGGTTTGACAGTATCAGAGGAAAATATTTGGATGGCGTAAATTTGTTTATAAATTCGCCAAAGCTTACTATGTCAGTGTTTGCGGGAATTGTTTTGTTTACATCAATTATGTTTTGGTTAATTCCAAAAGGTTTCTTGCCGACAGAAGATAAGGGAGCTGTGTTTACTCAAATTCAGTTGCCTGACGGTTCTTCCGCATCAAGAACAAATATTGTTGCAAACGAAGTTGAAGATAGAATTTTGAAAATTCCTGGAGTTGAAAACACTATTACTTTGGTAGGTTTTTCGGGTGAAAACACCGCATTGATTGTTGCGGAACTTTCAAATTGGTCAAAACGTAAGTCAAAAGATCTTTCTATGCAAAGTATTTTAGGTAAAATAAAAGCCGAATTTGCAAATTATCCGTCAGCGACGATTGCATCATTCTCACCTCCATCTATTTCCGGTTTGGGTATGTTCGGTGGTTTTGAATATCAATTATTGGATAAAGGCGATAGAACTCCGCAAGAACTTTATGATGAGGCACAAAAACTTATTGAAGCAGGAAATAAAAATTCCGCTTTCCAAATGGTTTATACATCATTTACGGCGAACCTTCCGCAATTGTTGATTAAAGTTGATGAAAACAAAGCTCTTGCACAAGGGGTAAATATTTCTGAAATCTATAACGCTTTGTCAGGATATTTCGGAAAATCTTACGTAAACGACTTTAACAAATATGGTCGTGTTTACCGTGTATATTTGCAGGCAGACTCTGAATTTAGGGAAAAACCTGGTGATATAGACAAGATTTACGTAAAAAATAATTCAGGAACAATGGTGCCGCTGTCTGCGGTTGTAAATGTTTCCAATATCGTTGGACCATATAGTTTGACAAGGTTCAATATGTATCCTGCAATTACAATTAACGGTCAAGCACGTAACGGCGTAAGTTCAGGGCAGGCGATGGCTGCAATGGAACAGATTTCGGATGAAATTCTTCCGAAAGATATGGGCTATGCATGGTCCGGTAGTTCTTTGCAAGAAAAAGAATCTTCCGGTCAAATCGGACCAATCCTTGCAATGTCGTTGGTTTTCATATACTTGTTCTTGGTTGGCTTGTATGAAAGCTGGATGTTGCCGATTGCTGTACTTTTGATTTCTCCTGTCGCACTTGTTGGAGCTTTGTTCTTCCAGTATGTTTCTGGGTATTCTTTAGACTTGTACTCACAAATCGGGCTTGTTATGTTGATTGGTTTGTCTACAAAACAGGCTATTTTGATTATTGAGTTTGCAAAAGACGCTCACCAAAACGGCATGAGTATAAAAGATGCTGCAATGCAGGCGGCAAAACTTAGATTTAGGGCGGTAATGATGACAAATATCGCATTTATCTTAGGTCTGTTACCACTTGTGTTTGCAAAAGGTGCAGGTGCTGCGAGCCGTAACTCTGTTGGTATGACAGTGTTTGGCGGAATGATGGCGGTTGCGTTTATCGGAACATTCTTAGTTCCGGCGTTTTTCACATTGGTAGAAAATTTGAAGGTTTATACGGCTCATAAGGCTCGTGAATTACATCTAAAAAAGGATAATAACAAATAATGTTAAAAAGAATATTATTGCTAAGTTTAATAATCGGTATGACTTCGACAGTCGCAATTAGTGCGGATATCGGGAACAAAGTTAACGAAAAAGA
Organism: uncultured Candidatus Melainabacteria bacterium; assembly: GCA_937898445.1. Lineage (GTDB taxonomy): Bacteria > Cyanobacteriota > Vampirovibrionia > Gastranaerophilales > Gastranaerophilaceae > Stercorousia. The sequence goes on from CALEJY010000275.1 coordinate 3,854, forward strand.
ATATCCGTCAGCGGACAAAGTTTTGCCTGCTAACCCTCCAAAAGCAGACTTTGTAATTGAGGGTTCTGTTGAAAAAAATATAGATATGACACTTGATAAATGTATTGAATTGGCTTTGGGAAACAATCCTCAAATCAATGCGGCGTTTCACGATATTTTGGCATCTGATGCGAGAATTAGACAGGTTTGGGCAAATTATTTTCCGCAATTGAGCTGGCAAACAGGTTATACAAAGATTAAACAACTTCAATTGTCTGATGCGTTGGGTCGAAACTTGACTTTCAATTACTATATTTTGGGACAAGTTACACTTCAACAAATGCTTTATGACTTTGGAGTTACTCAAAACCAAGCGACAATCAAACGTTTTGACTATGAGGCTTACAAAACAACTCTTAGTGCAACAATAAACGATGTTATTTACCAAACAAAAGATGCGTATTTCAATCTTCTTTTTGCCTTTGAAAACAGACGTGTTGCGGAAGATACGGTTAAAAAGTTTGAAATGTTTTATAATCAAGCGAAAGCTTTTTATGAAATCGGGATGAACCCAAAAGTTGATGTAACAATTGCAGAAGTTAATTTGAGTAACGCAAAATTACAACTTATTCAGGCTGATAATGCCGTAAACCTTGCGGTTGCAAAGCTGAATAACGTTATGGGGGTACCGTTTATTGACAAATACAATGTTCAAGAACGTTTGAAATATCAGCCGGTGGATGTTACATTCAACAAATCTGTTGAAATTGCTCGTGATGCAAGACCGGAGTTGAAATTGGCGGAATTGAAGGTCGAAAGCGCAAACCAGACAATGAAGTTGGTTAAAAAATCTTATTTCCCGACATTGTCAATTGAAGGTCAATACCAACGAGGCGGTAAAAGCTGGAATTCCAACTATGGTTATAATATCGGTGGATATTTGAATTTCCCGACAATCAATGGAATGTTGATTAAAAACGAGATTAAAGAGGCAAGATACTTGTATGACAAGGAAATTGCAAATGCTAAAAATACTCAAAATTCGATTTATTTGGAAATTCAAAACGCATATTTGGCATTGGAAGAAAAGAAAAATCAAATGCCGGTTGCGATTTTGGGGGTTAAACAGGCGAAAGAAAACTACGAATTGTCTTATGGAAGATATCGAGTAGGTGAGGCAAGCCCGACAGAGTTGAAGGATGCGCAAATAAATTATCAGCAAGCACAATTAACATATTATAACGCATTGTATCAATACAATTCCTCAAAAGCAGCGTTAGAAAAGGCGATAGGAAAAAATCTAGCAGCTGAAAATTCTGATGTCGTAGAACTTGGCAAGTAGTTTTTCAAACCTATGTGATGATATTGTTCTATTAAGATGTTTGGATGCAAAGAGGCGTAGAGGCAAAGTCTGTATCAGAGAAGGTACTAATGCGATAGGACTTAGGTTTCCTCCCTAATGTGACTGTGCCGAACAAAAGGTGACTAAATATCACGTTTTGTGAGAGGTGATGCAAGGTGGGTGCTGATTGTTTAATCTCCACCCTTACGGGAAAGCACCCATCCCTACCTTCCCTCTCTTAGGGAAGGCGTAATTACTCACCTGTCAATTACGAGGAGCGAAGCGACGTAGTAATTTCATTAAATTGAAAAATTTATTACTCAAAATCAATCAATTTATTTAATGGAACTTCTAATGTATCAGCGATTAAGAATAATTTTCGAAGGCTTATAAACTCTTTCCCGGTTTCAATACAGGCAAGATGTTCTCTTGAAAAATTAACCATCTCCGCAAATTCATTTTGAGATAAATTTTTCAATTTTCTGTAATGTTTAATATTTTGACCCAGTTTTACAAGCCTTGACATAAACTTATTTTGCAACAACCAACTTTATAAATATGTAAGATGATATCTTACATACTTTTTATGAAAAATCCCCTATAATCTAAGAAAAGTTGGTATTCAACGGAGGTTATAAATGAAAAAAGCATTTACACTAGTAGCAGGTGCTATGCACGTAGCCCATCGAAACAATTTTCGTAAAAAAGCTTTCACATTAGCAGAAGTTTTAATCACTCTCGGAATAATCGGAGTTGTAGCCGCATTGACTATGCCTAGTTTAATTGCACATCATAGAAAAGTTGCGACTGCATCTAAATTGAAAAAATTCTATTCAACTATGGAACAGGCGATTAGGTTTGGCGAGGCTGAATATGGTGATTCTACCGAGTGGGTTAAAGCCGGTACTCAATATGATGAAAATGGTAATATCGATAATGATGCACAAGGAAAAGTTACAAAAGAATTTTTTATGACCTACTTAGCTCCATATTTCAAATATACTGATGTTGTTCAAGGTAAACAAGCGGTTGATGAAGATGGAAATGACGCATCTACTACTACTAAGGTTTATCTTGCTGATGGAACAACTTTTGCGTTTAACAATGGCTCTTGTATGGATTTTGCTTTTGATACAAATGGCGACAAGTTACCTAATAAATTTGGTAGAGATAAATTTACTTTCTTTATGTGTTTTTCAGAAAGTACAAGACAATCAGAATGTGGTGGTTCAACAAAAGCTTTTTGTACTCCAAAATATGGCGCAACAACAAGAGAAGATTTTATTGCCAAGTGTAAGCAACAACCATATTGGTGTTCTGGTTTGTTAGAGTACGATAACTGGGAATTTAGATCTGATTATCCGTATAGGTTATAGTTTTAAATTTATTTGTAACAAAAAGTTAACAAAACTGTTTTCAAAAAAGCAATTTTTTTAGAGTTCTATACTTTATATATATGTAAGAGATATAAAGAGAGAGAAAAGAAGATGTTACAAACTAAAGCTAATAACAAATTTGGAACTTTAACTAAAAGAACCAAGAAGGTTGAAGATAAAGAATTTAATATAGAGGATTATAACTACCTCGCACAAAAAGATAAAAGAATGCGTTTCAATACTTCAAAAGACCCGATTTATTATGTGTTTGATGTAATTGAAAACAGACCAATCTCAACATTGGCAAAAGAATTTGTAAAAGATTCATTCTTTGAAGCAGTAAACTTTGTATCACAAGTCGTTAGATAATCAATAGGAATTAAGGAAAAGGATAGGAAATAAAAAGATGGCAATGAGCCATCTTTTTTTATTATGAATTATTTGTTTATTACCATAAACGATTTCAAGCTTCTGCCTGCTCCATCTCCAATAGATGTTACGTTGTATTTGTTGAGGTAGTTCATAGAGGTAGAACTTCCGCCGTCAAATGCCATTGCTCTGTCCCAACCCAGTGATTTTACGTAATCTCTTACTTCATATAAATCCATCGGGTGCTTGTCTGTAATAATCAAAATGTGTGCAACGCCGTCTTTCAAGCCGATAATTGTTCTTGATGTTTTGTGCAAAACAGAACAACTTTCTCTAATGACAACTCCGTCTTTTTTTACCACAAAAAACTCTTCTTCAAGTCTGAGTTGTGGGTAAATCAATGGACCGCCTTGCGCTGAGGTGATTATGTTACATCCAAAATCTACAGAACTTTTGTGAGGAACAATTTCGTAATGATATTTCCCGTCAGAACATTCAATTACTCTAAACTCTGTTCTATCAATGATTTTGCTCAAATTTCTTCTTAATACGGGATTTGATAACAAACTGTCATTAAGAAGTGGGTCTTCAACAGTGTTGCGGTCGCTTACGATATAAGAAATTGATTTTCCGTTATTTGGATCAAAGTAACCTGTGTTTATTGTAAATTCGGATTTTGCACGTTGATGCGCTTCTTTATTGGTGATTAAACTGTCGGAGCTGATGAATTTTATATGTTTTTTTATCTTTTCGCCTTTTAAAACGATGTGATAAATTCCGTCATCATAGTTAATGTCTATCGGATATGCGTTCGCACAACTGATTGTAAATATCATTGCAAATAGTAAAAATAACAGTTTTTTCATATTATAAATCCTTAGATTTGTAGAACGCTATGATTGCGCAAAGGAATGCGAATGGTGGGAATATTGCGGTTATAAACGGATGCAAAACTCCCTTTTCTGCCAACAAGTCGAAGAATGGCAATGTAATATAATACAAGAATATACTTCCGATTGCAATTGTAAATCCGACCAATCTTTGTTCTCTCGGTTTGCTAAATCCTAACAAAGCCCCCATAATTGCTAACAATACGCATACAAACGGGTGAAAAAATCTTTGTAGGTATTTGTTTAGCATATATCGGTATTCTTCGTCTAAACCTTCTTTTTTCAAAAGTTTTATGTAATTGTGCAAATCTCTGTTGTTGATTTCACGTTCTTTTTTTACAGAATATGTCATTAATGTGAAAGCGTTTTGAGCAGATTCGCCCTGCAAAATATCCATTGTGTTGAATTTGTTTATGTCAATGAAAATTCCGTCATTAGAGATTTTGTACTGCGTAATATCTGATAACTGCCATTTGTCAGGCAAACTCTTTCCGGTTTTGGCATAAA
>CALEJY010000276.1 GCA_937898445.1 uncultured Candidatus Melainabacteria bacterium
TAAAAATGTTATTATTAAAACAGAGAGGAATTTTTATGAAAAAGAAAGAAATTAAGCTCATCGGGGGGGGGGCAATAGCCGATGTGCTACGCACGTAGCCCACTGTGACAGTTTTGGTGCTTACTTTAGATGTTGTTGTAATGGTTTTAGTGTAAAAGAGTTTTTAAGATGTCTAGATGCAAAGATGCGTAGAGGCAAGGTCTGTTACGATAAAATATCCTCTCTCCTGTGGAGACACCAAGTTCGAACCGGTGAAACAAAGTTGAACCGTGTGAGACTGTGTGCCGTAATGGCTGAGAGTGGTTGTTTGAACGAAGTGAATTACAACCACGAGAGAGGGTTAAGTAATGAGTTTAATAATAGACTGGATTGCCACGCTATCGCTCGCAATGACGTGAAAAATTTATGTCACCCTGAACTTGGTGCTACGCACGAAGCCACTTGTGTCAATGTTGGTGATATTTGTAATGCTTATCTAAAAAGTTTTTCAGGGTCTATTAATGCTGATGTTGAACCCCTCACCCGCATTTCTAATGCTCATATCCATTCGCAAAGAACTGCTCCCTCTCCCACAAGGGGCGAGGGGAAAAAGGAAAATAGCTTAGCTGCTTCGCTTCTTAGCCGCCTAGCTGCATTTACACTTGCAGAAGTTCTCATTACTCTCGGTATAATCGGTGTTGTTGCAGCTATGACGATGCCTAGTTTAATTAATGCGAAACAAGAAAAAGCAACTATTTCTATAATAAAAAAAAATTATAGTATTTTTTCAAATGCTATATTGATGGCGCAGAACGATAATGGAGAACTTTATACTTGGGGAATAACACAAGATGAAGATGGGCTTAATTTAATTAGTTCAAATTTAAAACCTTATTTAAAAATAATTGAAGATTGTGGTGTCGGAGAAAAATCGGATTGTGCGCCAGGTGATAATGGAAAATTTGAAGATTTAGATGGAAATAAGAGGTCTGAAAATTTTTCTTCAGATGATTATTATTCGTTTCGTTTAAATGATGGAAGTGCAATTGCTATTCAACTCCGAACAAAAGATGTGTGTGATAGTCCCGAAGCAAATTGTGTAAATTTTTTCATAGATACTAATGGAAATAAATCTCCGAATGTTTTGGGTAAAGATATCTTTTATTTTGCAGGGTATGGTAATGGTAAGTTACTACCTGCAGGAGTTGGACACTCTCCAAGTGAAACTGGTTGGGCAAGTTCGCAAGGATGGTTTGCTACTGCTTGGGCTATGTATAAAGAAAATTTAGATTATTTGCGTTGTCCAGATAAATTGGAATGGAACGGGAAATCGACTTGCAAATAAATAAAAAATAAAGACCGAAAATTTTCGGTCTTTTTAAATATAAACTCTCAATTCTTACTAAACAATAATCACTATTTGACTGCTTGCAGTCTCGTTTGAATACCTGCATCAGCGTTAATCATTTTTGCTGCTGCTAACGCCATATGGCGGCGTTTTCTCGCTCCTCTTAATATAAATTCCACACTGTCGCATACATTACACGAAGGTGTTTTAATTCTTTTTAACATATATAAATTCTCCATTACTTTTCTGATTACTCTTTTTATATCGGTTCGTTTGGAGAAAAACTTTAGAGTTTTGGAATTAATGTTAACAAATTTTTACAATAAAAAAGCCCCATTATAAAATGGAGCTTTTTAATAATCAATTGCGTTATTAAATTCTTACACTGCGTAAACGCTTACTTGTTTTCTGTCACGTCTGTGTGGTTCGAATTTAACTTGTCCGTCAATCAAAGCATACAATGTATCATCTGAACCGATACCTACATTGTTACCAGGGTGAACTTTTGTTCCTCTTTGACGAATGATAATGTTACCTGCTTTAACGATTTCTCCGCCGAATTTTTTAACGCCTAAACGCTTAGCTTCGGAGTCACGACCGTTACGGGTAGATCCCATACCTTTCTTATGTGCCATTTTTTTATTCTCCTTATACTCCGTATAAAATTATTATTTGATTTTATACGTGTTAATTGTATCACTTTGTTTTGAGGAATTATCCTCTCCCGAATTTCGGGTTTTGGTTTAAAGAAACTTATGCTTCTTCAGTTGTTTCAGCTGCTTTCTTTTGAGCAGAAGTTCTAATTTTAGAAATCATTACTCTTGTAAAGCCTTGTCTGTGACCTTGTTTTTTTCTATAACCTTTTTTGGGTCTTTGTTTGTAAACAATAATCTTTTTAGCTCTGTCGTGTTTAACGATTGTACCTTCAGCAGATGCACCAGCAACGTATGGTTGACCTACTTTAGATTTTTTACCATTTACAATCATAACGACTTTATCAAAAACAACTTTTGAATCTTTGTCGCCTTCTAGTAATTCAACATCAAGGTATCTTCCTTCTTCTACTTGATATTGTTTTCCGCCTGTTTCTACAATTGCGAACATTTATCTTTCCTTTCTACTTGGGTATCGTATTTCCTTTCGGAAATTTTAAAACGAGTTACCGCATACTAATACATCTGTTATTATTCACTGCTCAAAAGGAGTTGTCAAGCACTATTAACATTTATTAACGTCTGTGTGTTTGGAAATTTGTTTGCGGTAAAATAAATTATGGATAGAGTTTTATAGGTAAAATTATGAGATTTACGCTTGAAGATTTGAAAAAGGTTACAAATGCCGAGATTAAGGGAGAAGTTGAAGGAAGTTTTGAGATTTCCACAGATACAAGAACGATTAAAAAAGGAGATATTTATCTTCCATTAAAAGGTGCTAATTTTGATGGTGAGGCTTTTTGCGGTAAAGCAATCGAAGCCGGAGCTATCGGATGTTTTTGTACAAAAGAGCATGATATAAATCTAACGTTAAAAGTTGAAGATACATTAAAAGCGTATTTGCAAATCGCAAATTTTGCCAGAAAAAAATATTCTCCAAAGGTTATTGGAGTTACCGGAAGTTCAGGTAAAACGACAACAAAAGAAATGATTTATTCTGTTGTGTCTGAAAAATTCAAAGCTCATAAAACTTTTTCTAACCACAACAACGAAATCGGATTTTGCCAAACAGTTTTGACAATGCCTGAAAATACAGAGGCTCTTATTGTTGAAATGGGAATGAGAGGTTTTGGCGAAATCGAATTGATTGACAAGTATGCAGAACCTGATTATGCAGTTATTACAAATGCCGGCTCTGCGCATATCGGCAGATTAGGAAGTTTGGATAATATTGCAAAAGCTAAGTGTGAAATCACATCTCATCTAAAAGAAACATTGATTGCAAATGACAATCCTAGATTGAAAAAGTTCGCAAATTTTGATGGGGAAAAGATTTTTTATTCATTAAACGATGTTCAAATCCTTGAAAAAAGAAGCGGATATTCAAAATTTGTTTATAAAAATAATGAATATGAACTCAATGTTGAAGGAGATTATAATATCGAAAATTCTCTTGCTGCAATCGAAATCGGATATAAATTAGGGATGACTTATGAGGAAATAAAGTCTGGTTTAAAAAATTATCATCCGATTGAAAAAAGATGGGAAGAAGAAAAAGTAAAAGGTTTTAATATAATAAATGACAGTTATAATGCGAACCCTGAATCCATGAAGGCTTCTGTTTCAACGTTTTTGGAACTTTACAAAAATCCTGTAGTTATTTTAGGTAATATGGGAGAATTAGGCGAAAAAGAAGTTGAGTTTCATAGAGAAGTTGGAGACTTTTTGGGTAAAAAGTTTGAAGGAAAAGACGGATTTTTTATAACTGTCGGAAATCTTGCAAAATATATTGGGGATGAGTTAGAAAAATACGGTTTCAAAGTAGAACATTTTGACAACAATATTGAAACATCTCGTTACATTCTTGATAATTTGCATGAGGGTATTACAATATTTTTAAAGGCTTCTCGTTCGATGAAGTTTGAAGAAATAATTGAAAATTTGAAAAAATAAAAGACATAATTTATGTCAGGTTTGAAAAAATAGTTAAAGAGGGTAGATATAAAAGATGATAATGTTAACAGTTGCGTTTTTACTAGGGATGATATTATGTTTGCTTTTTGGCGTTCCGTATATTGATTTTTTGAAAAAACATATGATTGGTCAATATGTAAAGGATTGTGCGCCTGAAACTCACGCAAAAAAACAAGGAACTCCGACAACAGGTGGCGTTTTTATTATAGTTGCCGTAATTTTGGGTTCTATAATTGCTCTTGCTATGGCTCAAAGATTAGATACTGAAGCTTTTATCATTCTTTTAACTCTTTTGTTCTATACATTTGAAGGTTTTCAAGATGATTATTTGAAAATTAAAGGCAAGAAAAATGACGGTATGTCTGCTAAAGGTAAGCTATTAAGACAGATTGCGATTGCAATGTTGCCTATTTTGTATTTGATGATGACAAAAGCTGGTGCCGGAGATGTTGCAATTGGGCATTACATTTTGCATTTAGGTTGGTTGTATCCGATTTTTGGTGTAATTGTAATAACAGGTGCATCAAATGCTTATAACTTGACTGATGGGTTAGATGGTTTGGCTGCATCAACCGGTATTTTTGCATTTATTGCTTGTGCATTAATCGCATTTTTCTCAGGTTATCCCGAAGCTGCAGTTATTTCAGCGTGTGTAGCCGGAGCTTTAGCAGGATTTTTAAAATACAACAAACCAAAAGCTGAGGTATTTATGGGAGATACAGGTTCATTGGCTATTGGTGGTTTGTTAGGAACTGTTGCGGTTTTGGGTAAATTTGAAATTTTGTTGGTATTAATTGCAGGTGTTTTTGTAATGGAAACTTTGTCTGTAATTATTCAGGTAACTAGTTTTAAGACAACTGGAAAAAGAGTTTTTAAGATGGCTCCTATTCATCACCATTTTGAACTTTGTGACTGGAGTGAAAAGAAAGTTGTTGCAGTGTTTGCGCTTGTTTCAGCAATCCTTTCGGTTGCAGCAGTTGTAGTTTATGTTTTATTGAATAGAGGTATTTTATAATGAGTTGTCCGAGTTTAAAGTTTTTTGATAAAAAAGTTTTAGTATTAGGTTTTTCAAAAAGTGGAATATCTGCTGCAAAGTATTTGAATAAAGCTGGTGCAGATGTTTATATTACTGAATTTAGAGAAGAAAAATCGGAAGATACCGAAAAACTAAATGAATTACGTAATCAAGGTATTAAGGTTGAATTTGGTGGACATAGTGATGAATTTATAAAAGATGCTTATATCGCAGTTACAAGTCCAGGAATTCCTCCAAGAGCAGAGATTATGCAAAAGCTGAAAGAGGCTCATATTCCTGTGATTTCGGAAATTGAACTTGCTTATACTCAAACTCAAACTCCGTTTGTTGCAATAACAGGAACTAACGGAAAAACCACGACAACAGCTTTGACTGCCCATATTTTGTCATCAGAATATAAGGCTGAACCTTGTGGAAATTATGGTGTTCCACCCTGTGATTTGTTAGATAAAGATGTTGATTTTATGGTTTGTGAATGTAGTTCATTCCAATTGGAATATAGTGATGGTTTTCAACCTCAAATTTCTGTTTTCACAAACTTTACGCCTGATCATATTGATTGGCATCAGGGATTGGAAAATTATTTTAAAGCAAAAGCTAAAATCTTTAAATCTCCGCAAGCTCCTGCGTTTTCAGTTTTGAATGCAAAGGATGAAAGACTTTTAGGCTTTTCAAAAGAATGTGGTGAAACAGTATTTTTATTTGATGGAAATATTGGCGAAAATTGTTCTTACATAAAAGATGATGCGATTTACTTTAAACGTGGTGGAAAAGAAGATAAAATTATTGACTTGAAAGACTGTCCGTTGATAGGAAATCACAATTATCAAAACGTTATGTGTTCTGTGATTGTGGCAAAATTGGAAGGTATTTCAGATGATGATATTCGAAAATCAATAATGTCATTTAAAGTTCCTGAACACAGATTAGAAAAGTTTGCACAATTAGGCAAAACAGTATT
>CALEJY010000277.1 GCA_937898445.1 uncultured Candidatus Melainabacteria bacterium
CGTCGGCACCCGCCTCGCCACCCGCCTCGACAAACGCCTCAAAAAATAACCCAAGCCGTCCGCACTCCGGACGGTTTTTATATTATATCGTCAATAAATTATTAAATTATTAAATTATTTTATCATGTAGTTCAGCAATTTTTATGATAAATATCTTCCGTTTGAATCAGATAATACTCTGAAAATATTGACTTTTTCCATGTTAGCAGTATACAATCTACTTAGCGTAGAGTTTTTTGAGCTTGTCTTGAGCATTTTATATTTTGTGTAGAAAAAAAGTAGGTTTACTTTTTGTGGCAATTTTGCTAAAATGAAATCAAAAGATCAAAGGAGTTAAAAATATGACCACACACAGTATTGGTAAAACGATTGCGTCTTTACGTAAATCAAAAGGCTGGACACAAGTTGAACTTGCCGAAAAGTTGAGTATTAGCGACAAAGCTGTGAGTAAATGGGAAAGCGAGGCAGGCTTTCCTGAAATATCTCAATTACCGGTGATGGCAACATTGTTTGGTGTAACTATTGATTACCTAATGACCGGTAAAACGCAGGAAAAAGAAATTGTTACTATTTCTAAAGCGGAATTGTGCGCCCAAAAGGATGATGTTACCTTAGCCGAAAAAGTTAAAGATTTGCCGAACGATGAGAACAATAAAAATATAGTAGATTATATTTTGCAATATCAAAGTCTCAATGTGTTTAAAAAGCTATGCGAAAGTGATTCGCAATTTATAAAAAGATTTAGATTGCTCGATGCAATCACTTTTGCAGTTATATCAAATTCTCTATCCATATTAGTAGGAAAAGAGTTTTTAATTGATGAAAATTACAGATTCACGTTTGAGAATGATGATGAAATCAAATCATTACTTCCTGCCGAAGATAAAACGTATTTTAGGGATTATCAGGATCAATGTATTTGTATTATTCCGCGAGAATTTTTCACTCTGTTGGTTACGGATAAAAGAATCGGCGAGGATACTCTTAATAAGTTATTATCAAATCAAAATGAAAGAGAATGCGTTTGGTATCATGCGTTTCCGTATATGATTGACGAGGCATATAAAAACGACAATAAAAAACTACTTTGCCGATTGTTGGATATCTCTCGCCAAAACAATGCTATTGCTTATGAAAAAATAGAACCGATATATGATAGTTACGATCACTCATATAACTATATCTTGAATTACTTTTTTATTGCTCCAAAATATGGTAAAAATGGGCATGGTCTTGTTAGAGTTCTTGAAAGCACTATTAAGTTAGCTCTCGAAAAAGGTGATTTCGACATGGTTGACGAATTTAACGATATCAACATGAGTGTCGAAAATTTTGTAAAAACAAAATTCAGAAACACATGCAATGATTCAACAAAATGTTATATGGCTAACGCAGATGAAATACGAATAGCAAAATTAAAACTCGACAAATCTGTTTCAAAACTGGATTTAGAGGTGCAGTCGTCCATACATAACGGAATTATAAGCATTAAGGAATTAAAAGCGGCTGCGAACTTTGCAATAATTAAAAAAGCATTATATGCATACCCTATTCATCCTTTTGAGTTGCTGTATCAAATGTATCAACAGCAAAAATGGCGAGAATTGTTTGAATTTTCGGTTGATTTAGACATCAAAGAGTTATCGGATTCCATTATACGGCAAAATAAAGAAAGCATTGAGAACGCAATTCTTAAAACTTGGACCAAAGACAATCAACCATATAGTAATATTAAAAACCTTTGCATAAATAATGATGAACTCTATGTTTTGAAAAGCGATATTTTATATGGTAGACGAGACAATCATAATCAAAAAAACATTCAAGAAGTTGTTGACTATCTTAACGCAGTAAGACAACGCATAATAGATGAATTAGCGAATAAATTTGAAAAAGATAGAATAACCGGAGAATTAACAAAAGATTATTTCTATACCGAATTGAACAAAAGAAATAAAGACCTCGTTATTATCAAATTGTGCGTTCGTTTAGAAGCAATACTAAAATGTGATTTCGGATACACAGGTAACTTTGCTGAAATGATTGATAAATATTGCGACGAGAAGTTGACTTGGTCGGAGGATGACGGATGGGGCTATTTGGTCAAAACCTCGGACATAGATACAATTAATCTATTGCACAAATTAAGAAAAATAAGAAATTCATTGGTACATTCCGAAAAAGCGTATGGACTGATGTCCGATGATGAAATTAAACAATGCATTGATTACATTTGCTCTTTATGATGGAGGAAATTATGGACAAATATCAAAAATATATTTTGGATACTATTGCTAATGGCAGTAACTTTGTTTTTTCTTGTTGCTGTCCGATTGACTTAGAGAAAGCAGGGGATTCGACAAGTTGTGGCGCATTTGATAAAAAGACAGATTCTTTTAATATAACGCAAGTAGACGATATAACAAAAAAGCAATACGCTTTAATAATCGATATAAACCATACGCAAGTTAATCCGTTCGAGGTTATTTTCGCTCACAAAAACAATCAATGGATGGAAGTTCCTTTTATAAACAAACAATATAGAATTATTGCCGATTTTGACGACAGGATAGATGCTATAAAATTTTCTTTTTGCAATAAAATCGCAGACGACTATATTCTTAAGATTGTTTATATCGAAGCTGATAAAGAACAATACTACGCAAAGTTAGAACAGGAAAGAAAAGACAATTTATTGACGACTGCCTCAATAAGAGTAGCCACCGGAGCCGATTTGGTTAATATTTATTTTCAGCCTTGTTGCGATGAATATGATCACACCGAAATCAAGCTATTTGTACCAAATGGTCGAGAGCAAAAGCCGTTGAGCTGGTCTATTATAAAAAAATGCGACGTTAAAACCGAAGATTTTTACAAATCTATAAACGGTCTTGCATATGGTAAATATGCCTTTGTTCTCAAACAATTTGATAAAAACAATCGGCTATTATTAGAAACTGACTATATAATATTTTCAATAGAACCTATTGAGCCGGAATTTGGACAATTAAATGTTATATAGTTCGATATGACTAAGAAGAATAATAGTATTAGGAAAATTTTTAATTCAGTTTGATTTTAAGCTCGAAATAATCTTTTGCACAAAATAAAACAAACCGAGGTTTCTCGGTTTGTTTTATTTTTGTATGGAGCTGGTAGGCGGACTTGAACCGCCGACCTGCTGATTACGAATCAGCTGCTCTACCGACTGAGCCA
>CALEJY010000278.1 GCA_937898445.1 uncultured Candidatus Melainabacteria bacterium
AGCATCAGACGTAAATTCTGTAAAAGCAACAATAGTCAAACACGCTATTGAAATGGGCGTAGATCCTGCAATTGCGCTTAGTATCGCACGTACAGAGTCAGGATTTCGCCACGAAGCAAGAAGTTCACACGGCGCAGTAGGAGTATTCCAATTGATGCCATCAACCGCAAGAAGAATGGGTTACAATCCATATTCTTTGAACGACAACATCAAAGCCGGAATTACATATTACAAAAAAATGTATAATATGTTCGGTTCAGTAGAGTTGGCACTTGCTGCATACAATGCAGGTCCGGGAAACGTAAAAAAATACAGATCAGTTCCACCTTATGCTGAAACAAGACGTTTTGTAAGTAAGATTATGACTGATGTAAACAGACAAAAACACAATCCGGATCCGGCAGTTGTAAGAGCAAAACAAAATGCTTATGTAGCGCAAAAGCCAAAAGCAGTAGTTTCAAAACCTGCAACAGCAGTACATAAACCAACTGCTCCAAAAGTAATTGAAGCAAAAGAACTTCAAGCAGAGGTGTTGGAAGAAAAACCAATAGAATTGAAATTGGAAACACTTTCTGTAGCTATTTAGGAAAATTTATTTTGATTTAAAACACAACCGACTTAATTTAAGTCGGTTGTGTTTTGTTATTAATTCCCTTCCCTATTGAGGACTGTGCCGAACAAAAGGTGACTAAATGTCCCGTTTTGTGAGAGGAGCAGGAATGGCTGCTATCCTGTAAGGGGATATTAATTAAAATCAGCACCCACCTAAATCCTCCCTCACAAGGGAGGACTTAATTTTATTCCCTTCCCTATAATGAGGGAAGGGGCAGGGATGGGTGATGTCCCGTTAGGGAAATGTGACAATCAAAATTAGTACCCACATTTCATCACTTCTTGCAATGGAGATTTTTATACCCTCGCCCGCCTTTCAGGCACCCTCTCCCAAGAGAGGAGATTGTTTTTTATTGTTGGCAAAATTTTACAAATTTTGTTAACAAATCATCTGATTTTATTAAAGAAAAACTTCAATTCTTCCGTAATTCTATGTAGAAAGGAACAAAGAATTATGGGCATGTCAGCTACACAAGCTAGATTATTGACTATTACCGGCAGATTAACCGATAATGAAATGCGTTCGCAAACTATTACGAATGCAAAATTAAGACTTGCTCAAAAATCTTCTGAAGCAAGCCAAACTTATATGGATGCTTTGAGTTCCGAAAAATTAGTTTTCAAAACCTATAGTGATAATGGTGAAACTTCAACATACAACTTAACTCCGGCTTTGTTGTATTCTTATGAACCGTTGAAAAACCAATATTCAATCCAAAACGCATCAGGTCAAAACCTTGTATCAGCAACAGATGCCGCAAATTTTGAAGCATCAAAAACATTGGATGAATTTTTGGATAAATATGGTCTAAAAGGTGATACACAAAAAACACAAGCAAAATTGGATTATGATGAAAAATATGCTAAATATTTAGAAGATAAAAAAACTTATGATGAAGTAACAGTACCTGAGTATAATAAATTATATGAACAATGGTTGGCTGAAAAGGATGAACCGAGTTTGTATGAAATATTTAGTAATATAGTTGGAACAAGTGATAATCCAAATACACAAGCTGGCTTTTGCTATAATGAGGCATTAAACGGAAGTACTGGTTGTTATACTCACTTGTTAGATTTGTTATTGGATTATGATGGAACTACACCAACTTCTCATGAATATACAACAACTACAGGAAAGAAATTCCAGTCAGAGGGTTCTACCGGTGGTTCGTATGGTGCGTCAACTCCAGAACAAAAACAACAATTTGCTATAATAAGTGAAAAAATGGCTAGTAAAAATTGTGATGGTAAAGATGATTTTTCTCAAGAAGATGCAAATAATAGTTTGCTACAGATAAAAAATGCAGGAAAAACTCCAACAGAATTTGAATTGTTAAAAAGTGATTACAAGCAAAACGCAGATGGAACATATTCTAAAAAAACATTGAAAGAAAAGGCTATAGATTTGTATTATGCTTTACAAAATAATTTAGCTCCATCTACAGAAGCAATGAAAGAAACATTAATCAACTTTACTGATGGTGATATGAAAAATTTAACAACGCAAAAACCGGTTTTGGAAGCAGCGCCAAAAGCTCCTGATGAACCAACTTATCCATTTGTTGTAAATGATAAAGATAAAGGGCAATGGTATATCAATTTGTGGTATATGATGAACGGTTCAGAATCTGCTAACAAAGTTAAAGAAGAAACCAATTCTAAAGGTGAAACATATTTTGTAGCTGATAGTGATAAAAAAAGTGAAAACGGTCAAAACTACAAAGTTATTGATGATGAATTGTTGACAAGCAACGATTGGCTTACATTTGCGTTGAAAAACGGGGTTGTAACTCTTAGTCAAGCATCATATTTCAATCCATCAGTTGATAGTGCCAAAACTCCTGAAATGACTGCAGAAGGTTATTATTGGAATGCTACTGCATATTCTAGCACATCAGATATGGTTTCTGTAGAAGATGAAGTTGCAATCGCAAAAGCAGAAGTTAAATACAAAAACACCACAACAGAAATCGAAAACCAAGATAAAAAATACGATCAGGATTTGAAAAAACTTGATACTGAACACAACGCACTTCAAACAGAATACGAATCTTTGAAAAGTGTAATCGACAAAAACGTAGAACGTTCATTCAAGGCATTTTCATAATAAAGTAAATTTCGTCCCTAATGAGGGAAGGTTGGGATGGGTGCTATCACGTGAGGGAACATTTATGTTAAATCAGCACCCACCTAAATCCTCCCTAATGAGGGAGGACTTAATTTTAACCCTATTTATTATATTCTTTAAACAATTCTGTCAAAAGTTCGTGACCTTTTAAAATTGTTTTGTATTCCAAGTATTCATTTTTTGAGTGCATATTGCAAACAGTTGCAAGTCCTATCAAATAAGGAACAAATTTTTCATCGTTTGCATTTGTTTCGTTTGCGTAAATATGTGTTTCTGCACCGGCGTGGAATGAAGTTATATCAGGTTTTACACCAACTTTATTCGCTGCGACTTCAAAAATTGTCGGAATATAATCATCATCAACTTTTTCAAACGGAGGAAGATGTTCTTCAAATTCTACTGTTGCCTCTGCGATTTCTTTATTTTTGATGTTAAATTCGTCAACAGTCAAAGTCATTTTGTTTTTTAATTCTTCTT
>CALEJY010000279.1 GCA_937898445.1 uncultured Candidatus Melainabacteria bacterium
CAAAGCGAAAGAACCACAAATCAAGCCAGCGTCAGAATTGCCACCAAAGCGAGCGAAACCGATTATTGAATTATTAAACCAACAACCGTCAGGAATAAATGTTGAGCTTGAACCACTTACAACAGTTGGAACAAAAGCATAATCACCTGCCAATGCGATTGAACTTATATATCCACCTGATGTTCCACTTATTGTAATTCCTGTATTTATATAACCACTTCCAGTTTTATTATATGCAGTTGCAGTAGAACCATCATTTGTATTAGGAGTGAATTTTAAATATACAACGCCATTGACTAAAATGAAACCCTGTAATATTTTCCAAACATTTCCCCAAGGATTTTCGCTGTGAAAAACTTTTACACAGCCATTGTTGTTATCACCATGAAAACCACCTTTATCATTTAATTGTCCTGATGCAAGCTGATTATAACTTTGATTTGAACCACCTGATTGGCGACCAGTTCCGAATGCAGTTTGTGCATCCGTTGTTTCACTCATTAACATTAACAAAATATTTCTAGCGACAATAAATCGTTCTTCTGAAGCATCGTAACCTTTACCATTAGCTTGAGCAGCTGCAAGTTGCACATCACCTGTTGCATTTACAGCAGGAGCTTTACCTGATAAAGAACGAGCAACACCATTAATAATACAAGCATCAAACATAGTATTGTAATAATATTTTTTAATATTACCATCACAATCATACTGTAAAAAGTTCTTATAATTATTATCAACTTTTTTGTTTGCAACATAACAATGATACTTTTTAGGTAAATATTCCACAATCTTAAACCATAAACGGCTTACATCCCATTGAGCCATTGCATTGGCATTACAACTTTCATCAGCTATATGAGATGAATTTCCATCTATTGTTTTTGAATAATCTTCAGGATCTAAATATTCCATTACTTGTCCACAAAGAGAATTACCTTCTGCATCTTTTGCATTTTGATTATAAAGCATACATGGGCGAACTAAGTCCATAATAAAAGTATTTTTCCAAGAACCATAATCAAATTTATTTTTATCATAATCCATTTTGGCAGGAGTAAAATTTTCATTCATACAACCTATCGGTTTAGTTATACACCCCTTTGTGTTTGAATTTTTACTATCATATAAAAATTCATAAATAAATGTTTCATCAAAACAGTTTCTTGTATCCTTATTATAAACATCATTTGTTGAATATGGGAAAGCTCTAAACTTCAAAGTTGTTATATCTGAAATGTTTTGAGGAACATCATATATAAATTCAGCATTACCATATTGATTTCTTACTTTTGAATTTAAAACCAAAATTCCATCATCATAATTTTCAGGATATGAATTTTCTTTGCAGGTTATAATTGTACCACTCCAAGAAGATAAAATTTGTCCGTATGAATTAATTGTATCATTCGGATCTATCCATTTTAATTTTACTTTTCTGTTTACTAAATCATATTCAATATTTAATCTTTTGCATATATCAGTTGGCATTCCTTTTCCCCCACTTTGTTCTGCATATCTTTTAGCTTTAACAACTTCATTTTCACATTCATTTATTGCTTGCACTTTTGCCGTTGCTATTCCTTCAACTGCTTCTGTTCTATCGGCTAGTATAGTATCTTCGGCAATTTGCAGTTCATTTTGAATATTTAAAACTGCATCAGAATGTTTACTTTGAATATCTGCCATTGCATTGTTATATGTTTCACTTACTTCTGCCGTTTTTTGCGTTGCAATAGTTGCTTCTTCCCCTGCTGCAATAGCAGAAGCATTCGCTGCATTGGCAGAAGCTGCTGCTTCGGAAGCTGATGCAGCAGCATTAACTTGTGCATCATTCAGAGCTTGAACTAATTCTTCTGCTGTTTGAGAAGAACCTTCTTGCGTTTTTACACTTCGCTCCATTTGCCTACTAATTATTTGACAAATTCTAGTTAAATAATCAAGAGAATATTCAAGAGTTTCTAAATTCAAATAGCTTGATTTACTATAAGGGTTCTCTTGTGTAATTGGCAATGTTAAACATAATGAAATAACTTCATTTTCGCTCAATACACTGTAAGTAGAACTAGCGAGAGGGAAATTAATAAAACTTCCATTTTCATTTTGTAATTCGTTAATTGAATAATCTGTACCATACTTCAAAAGAGTTTGAACACCTTTTGAATTTGTATGATATACGGCAAGTTGAGTTTCATCTTCAATATAAAAATCAAAGTCAAAAGTGGTTGTGCTTCCGTTGCCGTTCCAGTTGTTGTACGGATTTTTGTCAGGTATCATTTTTGCTTACTCCTTTTCTTTATTTCTTTTTCTTTTCAGGTGGATTACCTGTTGCAGCAACATTTGCACGATATTTACCATATCCAAACATTCTCAACAAACCAGTAAAGATATTGCCTTTTGCAGCATCACCAATACCACCTGCCGTATTTACTAATCTTGTTGCAGGAATACCTGTTAAATCATCAGCAGTTAATGCCATTGCATCAACCCAATCTGCAACAGAGATTTCATTTTTCAACAAAATATTTTTTCCAATATCTTCCAGATCCCCAATAATAGGAATTGTTTTTAAAAATGGCTTATATTCTTTTTTATCAATTAATGTCATAGCAAAACTACAAATAGTTGATAATCCCATTCCGAGATAACCGTATGCAGCTAAATTCGCAAACAACATTGAAGAAATAAGATCTGTTCCAAATTTTGCAACACCGTCATCATCATCACCTGTTAAACCTCTAATCAAAGTCATAAAGGATAAATTTGATAAAAATGAAGTGAATAGAATTGGATTGAAAACTTTGTATATAAGCAGAGCTTTTACAAATTCTTTATTGCCAATATCACCTCTAGCTCTTGAAGCCATTGCATCTACAAACTTTCTTTCATACTGCAATGTAGTGTTATTAAATGCAAACATCATTCTCGTTAAAGGATTTTCTGATTGTTTCTTCTGCCATACACTTGTTGATGATGCTTGCCCTGCTTGTTGAGAACGCATTGTATCTTCAACAAATTTTTCAAAGGCTTCTTCTTTACTCAATCCCTGTTTCATTAAATAATCAACATAAGGTTTGCCACCAAAAGCGATTGCAAACAAATCACCATATTTTGTATTTGTAGTACAGAAATTTCTTAGGCTTCTGAATTTATCTGCTTCATCAGTTATTTTCAGCATAACTTCATTCATTGAGCCACCTGCTAATCGTGCATGAAGATAATCACAATTATCAAGCATAAACTTTAATGTAGTTTTTGGATGCTTCAAACCTTCAACAAAACCTTTTGCCCATAATCCATTAGGCATATTTTCACAATAGTTAATCATTGAAGTTAATTGTCCAAACATAACTTTAAAGTTGCCACCAATACGAGATGTTATATAGTTTGTTGCAACATAATCCATAAAACTTTTTCCAACATTAATTCCTCTAACATAATTTTCAAACGTAGAAGAACCAAGTTGATTTAATAAAGTATCATGTATTCTATCGCCGACTGTTCTTTGTTTTTTATTCTTTTTGCTCTTAACTCTTGTACCGGCTTGAAGTTTATCAGGAGTTTCAACTCCATCAAAAACTTCTTTAATTGCAGCTCTAACTGTTCCATCTTTAAAAATTGCATTCAAATAATTTAATCGCTCAGAAAGAACAACGTATCTTGCTGTTTTATTAATATGAGGAAGTAAAATTGATAAAGGTTGTTCAGGTTTCATTTTTATTCTTTTACAAGTTTTTCTTTGCTTAATAAAAGAAGGATTGTTTGAACGAACAACTTTTTCATGAAGCATATCAATTTCTGAACCGACACGAACAGTTTTTGATGGAAAATAATTTTCCACTTTTGGAAGTGATAATCCCATTGTTCTGATAAATACTTCATTATTATCATCATACATACTTTCACAAGTATCTACCAAAAGCCAAGCAAACTGTTTATCTTCTTCTGATAATACCTGTTCAAACATGTGCTGAACTTGAGCCAAGCCGTATTGAGTGAATAATCTTTGTTCCAATTCTTCATTCAAAGACCACGCATAAAGAGTTATGATTTCAGCTCTTGAAAGTTGAACTCCACTTTCAACAAATTGACCTGTTTCTTTACTGTATGTTACTTCTTTATAGTTGTAAACTTCTTCCTCGTATTCCTGCATTAATTTAACTAAAGGCTGATTGTTTGCAAAATCAATAAACTCATTGAATTTATTCCAAGCCTTTTCTTTGAATGTTGCAGGATTATTCAAGCCATAAATATCAATAGCTTTTTTACAAAAATCAGAATATCGTTTATGAGCATAAACTTCTGCATCACTTTCAAGTTTCAACAAAGAATATCTTTGAGCAACTTCTTTTCCAAATAACGCATTGAGAGCAGTTTCCCAGTTTACAAGAGTTTTTTCGGATGTTACTAAATTTTCACCCATAATAAATTTTGCAATACTTCTTGCAGCTTTTTTATCTTTTAACTCTCTCACTCTTTGAACTAGATCTGTTTTCATATTATCTTTTTGAAGTTGTTTATCTAATTCTTCTGCATCCTTTGCTCTACGACCTTCAAATTTCAAAATCATAATATCTTCTAACAAAGAACGAGTTGCGGCCAAATTCAAATCTTTGACTTTACTTGAACGATATTCTAAAAATTTTCTTCTCAAATTGCTTTGAAAATCCGTTTTCATTTCAGGAGTAGAAATTGGACTTTCGTCATTATTTTCTCTTTCTTCACCTGCTGCAACTTTATCTAATTCAAGAATTGCACCAAATTCTTTAAACGCATCCTTCTGTCCGAGTTTATTTATTTCAGCAAGTTCTGCAAATACAGTATTTGTTTTCCAATCAAATTTGCCTTTCTTTAAAGCTCCAACTTTCACAAGTTTAGAATTTACCCTAATTTGTTTTTGAATTTCTTTGTGCAAAATATTTTTTGCTTGATTTTCTAAATCAGAAATCACATACTCATTAATTTTTCTGATAATTCTTTTTGTTGAATTAACAGAAGTTGCGTGCTTGATTGCTTTGTACAAACTATGAGATTTGCTAATTCTAACTTTATATCTTACATTTGGATCATAAATTTTTAAATCACTCAATTTATTTGTTACATAATATTGAAGTTGTTGAACAACTGGAATGTTAGGATAATGTTTTCTGTTAAAATCATCCTTTTGACCTTCATTGTAATCATCTTCAACCTTACTTAATTTTTCTACAATATCTTGAGTTACCTCATCAGGCATTGAAGGCATTTTATCGAATAACGCATAAAGAGCTTCAAGAGCAGTTGTTTTTTCTTCCCCTTTTAATGTCTGAACCTTATTATACAAATATTCAAACTTACCGTAGAAATCACCAATTTCATCTTCATTTTGATTATTAAAATTATATGTTCCATCTGTCAGAACTTGAAAAGCCTGTTCTGCTAATTTATAATCACCATCAATTTCATCATTATCATAATTTACACCTGTATCATTATAAAATTCAGACCATTCTGCACACATACCACCTGAAACAGTTATTTTATCATCAGCATTTTCTAATGCCATTTGAACTTTTTCCCAGTTACTAGGATTAGCAATTACATTTTTTTTCATTCCGGTAGCAACCGACAAGATACCTAAAGTAGCATCTTTATATCGTTGCTTCATTTCTCTAACTTCCTTTGGCACACGTTTTACAGCACCTTCTGCCAATTCAAGATATTCTTCAACCTTTCTTTTTTTGTCAGAATTTCTGTTATTTGCAGCAACATTATCTTTCCAAATTTCATCAAGCTCTTTCATTTCCTGTTCTTGACGAGCTTTAATTTCTTGTATTTTATTGTTTATATCATCACATCTATCAAATACAGTTTTTTTAATTCTTTCATTTTCAGTTGTCAATAATCTTTCAAATAATTTTTCAAGATTAGCAACATCAGCTTCTGAAAAAGAATACTGATTTCCATTTTCGGTATAAACAAGATTTTTAATACTGTCATAAATCTGAATAAGAGCATTTTTAAAATCTTCAAAAATTCTTTTTAATCTGTTGCTTCTAGCAGAACCATTTCTGATATATGCTTCAAATCCTACTGCAAACTTTTCATGTTGCTCACGAGTAAAAGCACCACCGTCATTTTTAACAAATTTTCTAACTTCTGCTAAGTCAAGAGCAAGTTCTTCATTTTGTTCTGCATATTTTTCTAAACGAGATAACCACCAATGGGCGAACTCGTGAACGATTGTACTTTCATCTGCATTCTTAAATAGCTCAATAAGATTTTCAGCAGGCACAAATGCACCTTTAATATTCATGTTTCTCAACTTGCGAGGAGTAACATTATCATAAAGCATATTGGTTTGAATAGGTTCTTCTTCTTTTTTTTGATAATATTTTTCAATGATTTTTACAGCTTTATCATCAAAAATAACATAGCACCTACCATCTTGTCTGCCGTCATAAGTAATACCTTTGATGCCGTATTCATTTAAAAGTTTGCTTACTTTTTCAGTTGAACCCAAAATATCATCAAGATAAATATATATATTTTTCCCAGTTGTATTTTTGTTTGAATTTGTAGCATTAAGAGAACCCAACATATTATATATACGTTGTAGTTTTCTATACTCTTTTTGCTTATCTTCTATTTCAATTTGTTGCTCAACGGTTCTTTTTTCAAAAGGATATGTTTCATTTTCTAGCTTATCAATTTCTCTATATTTATCTCTAATAGAAATTCTTAATGTATCTCTTTTTTCTGTAATATTTTTAGAATTATTTAAAATAACGCCAAATTCATCAAAAAATAAATCTTCTAGTGCTTCTTGCACTTTTTTAGATTGTTCAAATATTGTTTTATCTTCATCAAGCAATACATCATTTTCTGGAATATCAACTTTATATAGTTGACCTTCCGACATAACTAATTTTTCAGGTTCTAATTCTGTTACTAATTCTAGCTCTCTTTTTTTTCTTTTGATATAATTAGCATTGCCTTCTAAAGTTTCTTTTCTTTGAATATCTTTATTATCCTCTCCCCATTTTATTGCATATTGAATATCATCTTTAATTTCACTTATTGTTTCCTCTTTGCCTAGAGTTTCAATAAAAGATAGTGTATCTGCATCAATATCTTTAAATTTTGTATCTTCAATAGGAGTATTGTCATACTTATATTTAGTAAGTTTTTCATGACTAATCAAGCCTTTACGATAATTTTCTGAAACATTTTTATTACCTGCAAAATACAAACCCCAACCATGAGCTTGATTACCTTCACCTGTGCCAATAGCATCAAGTGAAAATTCATCAAACTTATGAGGTGAACCATGATAAACGGATTGATAATATTTGACATCTTCTAGCTTTTGTTGTAATTTCTGAATAAGACTTGCTGCCCCTTCCGAAATTAAATCGGAACTGGTCAACGGCAGGGCTTTTTTAGAACTTTCTCGATCGCCTTCTGAAATTAAATCAGAACTGCCCCAAAGCAAGTTTCTTATTTTTTCTGCATCAACTTTTAATAATCTTTTATCATTAAGAGCTTTATCAATAATAGGCTCATAATTTTGTCTAGAATGTATGCTTCTTATATCATTAAGAACAACACCTTTTCCTACTTTTTTATCTATTTCAAAAGCAACAAGAACATATTCCTCTTTGTCATTTTTCAAGTCAAGAATAGCAGAATATCTGTTATTTTCTTTCTTTTCATTTTCGTTTTGTTCAGCTTTTATAACTGCAATAGGATTTTTTAATGCTTCCCAAACTTTGCTTATAGTTTCTTTGCTTAGATTATGGTCTGCATTTTTATTATTTTGAGCTTTCTCGATAACTTTATATCCAATACTAATAGTATTATCAGGCAAACCTGCTTCAATTAATTTTGCAGGAGTTTTGCCAATTCTAAACAATTTTCTTTTTTCTTGTTGAGATAAATTTCCTGTAAGAACTTTATTAACAAATTTTTTGTATTCAAGATTATTTTTAACATCTTGTAATTGTTCTTGGTAATTAGTTCCAGCATTTTGATAATAAATATTAGGATTGCTTCTATCAAAAGTTCCTTCATTATCAACTGATTTTATTTGTTCCGGATTAAAAGGAATATAAAAATTCCCACCACCTTTACCTAAATCGCCGTAGCCATTTGTTATTACACCATCATAACCTGTTATAAGAGTTGTTGCTCTATTAGCAAACTCCGAATTAGCAGCATAAGCAATTTCACCTAGTATATCAGTATCTGTTTTATCTTCTGCATAAATCATGTATGCGGCTTCTTCAACAGCATCTTCAAAATTCATTGAATATGTATCAGCATAATTAGAAACAAAGCTATCCTTTAAATCCTCTTCATATTCCTCTGATTGTAATTCAGCAGCTTTTTGAATAATATTTTTAACATCTTCAAAACTTAAATAATGAGAATTGTGTCTTAATGGTTTTTGTATTGATAAATAACATTCCTTCACTTCACCATTTTGCTTTTTATACCCTGCTGCCGTATCTGCATCATCAGTAAAATAAAAGCCAACACCTTCAGCAGTTCCATTTGTTCCAATTTTATCATAGCTGAATGTATCAAATTGAGCATTCGTACCATGATAAACCACCAATGGCTCACCACTCTCATCAACAACTTTGCTATCACCAAACCACTTTTTAAAATATTTGCTATCCGTTCCTTTTTCTTCCCACTCTTTTTTTGCAGCAGAAATTTCAGCAGAATTATTTGTTCCTGCTGTATCAACACTTTGATAGTATTCCACTCCTTCTTGTCCTATATGTTCATCAATAGTTCCTGATAACTCTCTATTAATAGGATTGATGTCAATAGTAACGGTTCTGCCATTTTTATCTTCAATAGTTAAATCTTCATCATGTAATAAATTAAAAGCAGCATCTTCTTTCATTGTTCCTGTATATTGAACAATGAAATCTAAATCAGAAGTTTCTTTGTTCTTTCCTTTTGTGTAAGAACCATAAACTCTAATATCTTCAAAATTAAATTCTTCAGGACTAACATCAGCTTCTTGAAGAATATTTTCAATATCTGCTTTTACCATATCTGTTAAATCATCAGCAGACATATCAAAATTTTCTTTCAAATTTTTATCTATATCATACGATTGAAATAATTGCCCTGTTTGGTTATATGTTAATTCTTTAAGTTCTTTTGCAAAATCATCATATCCATCTTCATCAAGTTTCTTGATATAATGTTTCGCATTTTCAATATCTTCTTTACTCAAGTTACCATCACGAATTTTAGAGAGAATATCTATCTCATCCATCATTTGAGTTAAATATTGCTCATCAGAAAAATCATCAGGTAAATTATTTAATTCATCAAGCAGTTCTTCAATTCTTCCATCTGTCTGAATGTATCGACCATTTTCTTTTGCAGCTTCTTCTGCTTGTCTTTGTATTTCAGGCATTTCTTCTTCCATAATCTCACCAAGAGAAATACCTGTTGTTTCGCTCAATTTTTGCAATGGAGCAGCAAACAAAGCTGCAACCGTTTTTGCATCTTTTTCTTTTGCGAAAGTTTTATTATCAATAAATTTTTTTGTTAAATCATTTTCGATTTTTTTTGTAACTTCTTCATGGGCCGAATTTTCTGTATCATCTTCAATCGCTTTTTTAAGTTCACTTCTAATTTCCATTTCAGACATATTTTGCAAAATATCATCTTGTAAATCTTTATCCACATTATGAGCAGACCAAATACTTCTCAATTTTTGTTCAGCCAAAGATTGAGAACCTTTTATTTTAATTAATCCCTGATCCAAATAGAACTGTTCAGGCGATTGAATATATTTATTTGCTCTTTCAGTTAATTTTTTAACATCTTTTTCATACTGTTTTTTCTTCCAAGTATCAGCAACTTTTGAATGTGTTCCTGCTACAAGATGTCCTGCTCCACCAACTGCAGCAAAAGATAATGCTTCTTGCCCCCATTGAGAAGGATTATTTGCATACAAAACATTGTTCATAAAACCGTCAAAATTATATTCATCAAGCCCATTTATACCGAAAACTTGATTTAAAAAACGGTTAAGAACTTCTTCCCCCATTTCTTCTATAACACCGTCATAACCATATTTTTTAAG
This sequence comes from uncultured Candidatus Melainabacteria bacterium, assembly GCA_937898445.1. Classification (GTDB taxonomy): domain Bacteria; phylum Cyanobacteriota; class Vampirovibrionia; order Gastranaerophilales; family Gastranaerophilaceae; genus Stercorousia. The sequence goes on from CALEJY010000279.1 coordinate 10,097, forward strand.
AGCTTCTGTTGCTGCCATTCCGTAACGACTAGAAACAAGTTTTTCAAATTCAGTAAAAAACTTTTTCGGCAATAATTTTTGAACCGGTTTGGCAAAATAACTAGCAACTGGTGAAAAAGTCCATCCTGCAGTTTCTGTTAATGCTTCAAATGTACTTTCCCCAAGAGCTTTCATAACAGATAATGCAGGATGTTCAGAAGATGTAAAAACAGTATCACCTAAATCTGTAACATAAACTCCTGATGAAATTTGTCTATCAGCAATACTACCTGCAAACGTATGTGGCATTTTAGTTAAACCAAATTTTGTTGATGTTACAACAGCAGAAGGCAATGCTTTTGCCGTTTCTTTCAAACCCTCTTTTAAGCCTACATTAGCAAGAGCTTTTGCTCCTGTTGTTTTCACTAATGTATCTTTATAAATTTTCTTTGCAGCAGATAAAGGAACAGTTGTTTTTATTGCAGCAGGAGCCGCAGATTTTAATGCAGCTTTCTTTAATTCAGCTTCAACAGCTTTTCTTGCTGCTTTTTTAGCTCCAATAGTAGATAATGTTTTACTTAATGAAGCTAAACCAACACCTTCACCTGATGCAGCTAGACCAATACCAAATTCTTCAAGATAAGGAATTGTAGCAAGAATAGCATTAATAGTTCCACCACCAAACGTAAAGCCACGAACTTCAAGCTCTTTCATATCTCTCAAATAATCCACAAGTTTTTCTTCTTGATCTGGAGTAAGAGTTTCACCGTTTTTAGCTCTATTTAAAAGTACAGAAGCAGTTATTGCATCTGCTGCATCTCTTGTTGTGTTTACATAAGGTGCAAAAGAAGCCCATTTATGATTTTTTTCCCATGCTTCTGCAATTCCCATGCCACCTTTATTTTTCCATTCAGCAATTTCATCAGGAGATGCAACATTTAATTTTCTAAACCATTCAGGAGTTTGATATGCTTCTTCATATTCTTGTTTTAAAAATTCAGGCATATCAGGTATATCTTTTAATGCTTGCTGATTTATATTTTTAGAAACTTTACCTTTTAATGTATTTTTCTTCTGTTGTTCTTCAATATAAATATCGTTCGGAGCTTTAACATATTCATCCATATTTTCATTAAAATTAGCATCTCTTAATGAATAGCTGCTAAAAATAGGATTGCTTTTTGTATCAGGTACTGTATTAAACATAAAATTTTCTTCCTTATTTGCTACCTTTTGTGCGTGAGCCGAGTGTGAAATTAATGGCTTGCGTGGAGCAAGGCATTAATGTAACCGTTTGATATTCTGTGTAAATTTTAATTTACTCAAGAACCGTTTATTTTCCTTGTTGAGAACCACCATATCTTGTATCGAAAGATATATCTATATGATTAACGTGGTTCATATTTTCTTTCGGATGCGCTTTTTTATAATTCACATCATAATTTCTCAAATCTCTTATTTTAGGATTAGGTGGACTGTTGTATCTTTTTAATAAAACTGGATCTGATGTTCCAATAGATGCAACAGCAGGTTCACTTAAAAATTTTTCAAACACTTTCTGCCTTTGTGCAACATTCAAGTTTGCCATCCCTACATCACATTTTCTACCATGTCCATGACCACCTGCATCACCTGCTCTATATCTTGATGTTACTTGCAGAGGAATGCCAAGCTCTCTTGAAAGTTGTGGTATTCTTTTATCTGCATAATATGTAAGAACTTTTGTTTCCCCTCTTTTGGGAGTGATTGCAGATATATTTTTATAAATACCCTGTGCTTGATTTAATTTCCCCATATCTCTTTGTTTCCAGTTGTTTTCAATGGTGTTATATGACCTTTTCGCCATTTCATAAATTTCTTCCGGCTTCGGCTCTCTTTTATTTTGACCTTTAAATAACATATATTCTCTAGCCATCAAATCATAAACTTCACCATGTTTTTTTGCTCGAGCAAACAATTCTTTTGTTTCATCAATATTTTTGTTAGTAGCAGTTTCATCTTTGTAATTAAACCCTGCCATAATAGCATCAAGTTGTTTTGTATCTTTAAAGTTAAATGCTTCACCCTGCATTCTCTCAACCTTAGAAAGAAATCTAACAACTTCATCTTTGTATTCATTCATCTTTAAACCATTAGAAGTTTGTGGATTAAAACCTGTTAAATCACCAATAGCTTTTCTCATTTCAACTTCAGGAGTATATTCATTTGAACCTGCTTTTCTTTGCATTTCAACAATTTTGTTATATTGTTCTTTCGTCAAATTATAATTTGCAGGATTAATCTTTTTAAAATCTTCATTGTTGTATGCTGCCATATCAAGCAAAATATTGTAATCAGCCCAGTTATTACCAACACCTTCAAGTTCTTGCATAGCCTTTAGGTTTTTATATATCTTTTCCTTTTGTTCCAATGACATATTTGAAGTATTTACTTCACGCATTATTGACGATACATCGCCGCCATTTTCGTAAGCAGAAAAAACTCTCTGCATAATATCATTACTGATTTTTGCATCATTTTCTTTTTGAATAGTTTCTTTGTGTCTTAAATAACGATTATATTCATTTTCTGTTGCGTTACGTTCTTCAATGTTAGCAATTCCATCAATATATTTGTATGCTTCTTCCGGAGTTTTATCAACTAATGTTGCTGCAACTGCTCTTGCTTTATAATCAACTTCTTGAGAATGTATGCTTCTTTGATATTGATTTCTAACTTCAGGAGTAAAACTATCTTTGTGTTTGTTAAAATATTCTGTTGCTTTCAAAGAGCCTTCTGCTAAATAAGCATCAAGAATTTTTGCATGATAATTTCCTTCAAATTCTTTTTTCTTAATTGCATAAGTTTCAGGGTCTTTATCCCAACCTTTTATAAGTGCATAGTTATCAAGAATTGTAAAACCATCTTTTTTATATTTTTCTAAATCAGCAGGATTGTTTCTACCGTTAATAGCTTTATTAAACACATTAGTCAAAGCATCTGTATATACACTATCTTGCCATTTATCGCTTTCTTCTTTATCATGAGCTTCTGAATATTTTTCTAAATTTATTCTTTTTCTAGCAGCAACATCTCTTACGGTTGCAGCTTGTTCACCCCACAATCCAGCTTTTGAAATTAATTCATCCGAATACTTATCATAGCCATCCATTATTTCAGGTGATTTACCCATAGCATCTTTACCTGTTTTATATAGATAACCATTATCTTTATCGTTCAAAGTATCATTTACATACTTATCAAGCATATTGCTAATTTCAAGCACTTTTGTTCGGTCGTATTGGTCTTTCAAACGTAAAACTCCATGACCCGCATTTCCAAGTGCATCACTAGCTTCTCTCATAGCTTGAGCCGTACCAACACCAAATGCAACTGGATTAGCATTATCTTTTATATATCCAAGTGGAGTATTTTGAGGAGTTACACTTCTGTTATATTGTGGTATTCTTGCCATCTTTTCTACCTTTCTTATTGAATGTTAAACACATCCAAGACCTCTTGTTTCTCTAACCCTGTAAAAAAATTCAAAACCATCAGGAACATCTAACCCATCAGGTTTAGGATTATTAAATTTATATCCAATTTTTTTTAGCCATCTTTTTGCAAATTTATTTTCAGAATATAAAATATTGCAAGTAAGCCAATATTTTTCATCTATTTCTTCAAAGGCTTTTATTATATGCCTTAATAAGCAATGCTTATTTTTTTCTATTTCCGGAGTTGATAAAAGCCAAACAACACCAACACCTTTTTCATTTGTATCTGTATATCCACCAACACAAACTGGAGTATTGTCAGATTTTTTACAACCCAAATAAGTTCTAGTATTAGTATTCATTATTTCATTAAGAATAATTTCTTTAAAATTTTTACCTTTTTGAGTTTCTGCTTCATGTTGATCTTCAACTCTTAAATGCTCAAGAATATACAGAATATCATTTTTATTTTTTTCTTTTTCATACACCTGATTATTCCCCTGATAATTTTGGTTTTACAACCGTAGCTTTTGGTTTTGTGCATTTATTTTTAGTTTTAATAATTAATTTTGTTGCTTTACTTTTCATAATCACCTCATTGAACATCTGAAATATCTTCAAGACTAAACATTGCACTCAAAGAAAGAATTGTTAAAGGCAACGGATTATTTTGCATTACAATAATTGTTGCATTTGTCGTTGGTGAATTAATCGGAGTTGCAGAAGTATTAATTGAAAATAATTTATTACTATCATTTACACTTTCAATACTTCTATCCGTTTCAACATATTGCCCTTCTGAACCACCAATAAAAAATTCTTCTCTTGAGTTTGAAATATTTACACAAACATTATTAATAATTTTCTTCAAACCTTGAGTATTTTCACCTTCAATATTTAAAGTTTCAAGTTTAAATTCAAAAGGAAGTCCAATAGTTATTTCTTTAACTGGAAATGGCAGTTGAACTTTACCCTCATCAGTAACAAATAAATCATCAATAACACCACCGTTAGATAGTGCAATAACCTTTTTGCCTGCTAAATGAGATAAACCTGAAAGCAAACTAACTTCATGATTGAATTTTGCACTCAAGCCTGCATCAACAAAAAAGCCTTCTTGAACTTTTTTAATAATTCTTTTTTTTGTTCGTTCAATATATCTTTTTAAAGTTCCACCTATTGTTACATTATTTTCAGAAGAATTTAATACATTAATTTTTCCCACAAAATTTTGAAGCTCAATATCAGAATAAACATCAGCTCCAAGCTCAAAAGGTTTTGCAGAATAATATGTAGTTCCGGAACAATCATAAGAATATGTCATTGTTCCATCAGAATTTTCTACACTATCAACAAATTCATAGCTTCCCTGATAAGCAGGTTTTATATATCTTCTAATAACAAAATATGCTACATCTTCTTGACCTTCACGAATTGCAGCAACACTTTCAAAAAAGCCATCTGTTACAATTCTAGTCCAACCACAAATTTTTTGAGTTTTGTTATATGTTAAACAAGCACAAGTTCCATCAGAGAATACAATCCAAATCAATCTGTAAGGCTCTTTTGCGTAAGCCATATATTTTACAGTTTTTCCTTCAAATAAATGACTTGCGAATAAAGATAATTCAGCACCATTATAACTATCAGAAAGATAATCATATCCCAAATCACGAAGCACAGAACCACCTGATTGAACAAAAATTATCATATTCCCTGAAATTATCGGCTGAACATGAGATGCACCATAATTTGATTGAACAGTTGCAACTGGTGAAGGATTGGCTTCAAAAACACCATCCGAACCATTTATTCTGTATTCTGTATTTGATGTTAATGCAATTAAATGATTAAGTCCTACAAGATGTCTGATTTCATTAACCTCTCTATCAGCAAGAGTTTGTGTAATTGCATCAGATGCAATCAATGGCCTTGAAATATTAAAATTGTTTGAAGTTGCAAGCTGTGAAGCCCAAAATGTTTGAGGATTATCTTTACTACTTGCATAAACTTTTCTTTGTTGAAAATAAGTTGCACAAGTAGGATTATTGCCTTCTTCAAAAGGATTTTCAAATATAGGAGCAGCTTCTTTTAAATCAGGTTCAATATTATCATCAACAAAACTTGTACCTTCTGCTGTTCCGACATATCCATAAATACCGTTTACATTTCTATAAACATTATATTCTGCTGCTCCCTCAACGGCATTCCAAGTTATTGTCATATATTCGCCTGAAAGCCAATTAGCTTCTCTGTGTCCTGTTGCAGATGCAACTGCTGAACGAACACTTTCTTCTAATGTTTCTTTATCTACTGCCGTAACAAGATAGCTATAAGTTCTTGTGTAGCTGTCCGTTTTCCCAGTCCATACGGCTTTTATGTTAGTCGGAGCTGCAATACATGGTTCAATAATAATTTCTTTTAATTCCCAATTATCATGATCGTATCTGATAAGCTCACGAGGAGTATAATCAATATGTGTAATAGTTAATACATCAGCAGATTGAACAATTTTTAAATTAGCTAAATCTTCCTTTTTGTACGGAGTTTCAATTTCTACAATTTGCCCTCTCTTGCTTTCATCTTTATATTCATCAGAATAAACAATATAACCACCATCTTGAATAAATCTAAAATACATATCGCCTGCTTCAATTATGTATGTTTGTTCAGAATTAAAACTGAATGGAATATTCCGAGTTTCTTTAGTGCTATCTTTAACTTCACCGATAAATTCAAATCCTGAACGATTTGAAACACAACCCTCTTGATGTATAAAACCATTTTTAATTTCTTTAGATCCGAGAGAATATTGTTCAATTTCTGTTCTCATATAAAGAGCAGGAGCTAATTCGCCCCTAGAAAAACTTGTTTGAGTTAATCTTGTTCCTGCCATCTTTCACCTTTCTTCCAAGTTTGTATTAAATTCTACAAGCTGAAATTATTTACCCCTCCTACCTTACGTCATAATATTGAGAATTATCTTCATCATCAGCTGCACCTTCTTGTGCATTAAGTTGTTTTGCTTTGCTTAATCGCCATTCGTATTTTTGTAAACAAGAGTCTGCTTTTTTCTGTTGTCCTGTTATGCTTTCACCTGTTAGTGCTGCTAAATAATAAGAAAGAGCAAACACAAATTCAGGTTCAAATAAAACTTCTTTTTCAACTCTTTTTGTATAACGCAATCTAGCACATTCAACTTCTGCCAAAAATGATTTTTCCCCAATAGAGTTGATATAAGGTTCAAATTTTCTTTCATCACCTTTTACCGTATCAATGATTGCCCTACCTGCAATGCAATCATTAGGACAATCATAAACATAAGGAAATCTAGGATTAGGTGATTTTTCTGTTGATAAAGTTAAATCTTTATAAGCATTTGCAAACCCCCAATCAAAAGCCTTTAAAACTTCATCTCTTGCCGTTTCATAAAAATTATTCAAAATAATTGCTTTGCTATCTTTATTCATACTGTTAGTAGAAATAGAAGCCGTTATACCAAGATGATTTAGAGCCATATTAAATATGCCAACTTTAGAATATGCCATTTTATTTTTCCTTATATTTATGAAAAGGTTATATTATCGCCTTTTGTACCACCACTAAGTTTATTCTTTGTTTTAATAGAAGAAGTACCACCCCCACCAAAACCAAGCCATTTAGAAGAAACGTCAGTTAGTTTTGCAACACCGTTCAAACCAGTTTGAGCTGCATTTATCATTCCAGTTTTATATGCGTTTTTACCTGCAATAACATCCATATTCGCTTCATTATTGAAATTATTTGCTTGTTGTTCGTAGGCTTGTGCTTTTCGTTCATAATTTGTTTGAATTTGTAGAGCATCAAGTTCACCCATTGCAGCAGTATCTTCAATAATATCTAGCGAAGTTCCCTGTGTTATATCCATACCGTTTGCAGCCATTGCAGCTTGTTGACTGCCTACTGCTTGCATTGTTTTCATTCGTTGCAAACGAGCTTCTTCAATACCAGTTTGTCTTTCATTTGCTGCATTTTTGTTTGCAATTTTTGCATTTTCATTTGCAACTTGAGCCTGATAATTATACATAGCTTGTTGCGATTTCCCCTGCTGAACAGAGGAAACCGTACCAAGAACTGTTGAAGCAATCGTTGCAACAGCACCAACTGCAAGCATTGTATTTGCAACTGCAGCACTTATTGCAATACCTGCAACTGTAACTGTTGATGTAATAATGCACATAATTTTTTCCTATTCTTTACCCAATAATTTTTTTAATTCTGCAATCTGTTCAACGATTGTTTTAGTGTCTGCCCCCTCAAGCATAATATTTTTTTCAACTGCTTCATCTAAAAGAGCATCATATTCTGCCATAAGTTCAGCTTCCGTTTTTTCTTCAGGAGCTTTACCTACATTTGTATCTGTTTCACCTTCTTTAGAAGTTTCATCTGTACCTACACCAGTTTCACCTTCTTGTGGAATTTCATGAACTCCACCATCACCTGCAACAATAACTTCCTCTGTTTTTGTTACATTATCGGTTTGAGGTTCAGAAGCAGAACCTGCTTTACCATTGGCATTATCTGCATCCTTTTGCTCATTTGATTTTTTAGAAGTTTCTTCTCCGTTTAATAAAGTTGCCCATGAAGGAACTTTTTCACCTTTGTAATTTTTAATAATTTCATTCGGCTGAACTAATCCACCATTATAAAAAGCAACTTTTTTAACTTTAAGAGTTAGTTTTTTCATTATTAGCTTCTTCCTTTCTATCAGAACCGTATAAAATTTCTGCGGCACTTTTAATTGCTTTACTTTGTTTTTCAAGTTCAGGAGCTACAAAAGACATAAGCTCTTTATCCTGCTTGATTTCTTCTGCTCTAATCAATGTTCTAACAGCATCTTTTATTTCCCATTCATCATATTTTGGTTTTTTAGGTTCTTGAGAAACATTGATTTTAATTTCATTATTATCTTCCATTTTCGTTTCCTTAAATTTCAAAAACTGCTATAAAATGGATGCAGATTTTTACACCTGCATCCACAAATCAATTACATATTTTGATATGAATTATCAACAGCATCAACAATTCCTGCTGTAATTTTGCCGGTTGTAGGAGCTGTACCAGTAACTGTGTAGTACAATCTCATAAAACCTTCATTTCCTGCCGGAACTGATTTAATAGGAAATTTTTTACCTGCCTTCAAATCAGCAAGAAGCAATGTTGCTTCAACTAATGTTTTAGCACTTGAAAAGGCTTCATTATCATCAGTTTGTACACCGACTTTCAAAGAAGTTAAGTTATCAAAATCTTCAACAACTTGTATTAGCAAAGGAATATCTTTGCCAAAAGCAATTTCATTTAACTTACCATTGCTTTTTGACATTTCAATAACATTTGTAGATGCAGCATTTGCTGTAATTGCTTGTGCATCTGAAAATATCGCTTGACTATCTAATCTCATAATTTTATTTCCTTTCGATTTCTTGTAATATCAAAATGAGCATTTTGCGAACTGTGAGCAGAGGATGAAAGGCGAAAGCCGTATCCGTTTATTGCGAACAGTTCAAGATAGAGAAAATGCTCAAAACTCTTATCGACAACAGTTAAGACTATTGAACTCTTGCTTCTGTATTAAGAATTTCAGAACAAGATTTAATAGGAATGCCCAAGAATTTAACAATAGGCTTTCCACCTACTTCATCAAGAGTTAAGTTTCTATTTGCTTTATCAAGTGCTTGTTTATGCAATGCAGTTCTAATTTCTTTGTTTGCGTAAATTACAGTCTTACCATTGACAGCATGTTCTTCAATTCTGTAATAAGCATCAATCATCAAATCAATTAATTTTGCAGCATTTGAAGTTTTTAAATCAGAAACATCAATATTAGCAATACGAGCTGATGAACGATAATTTCTTACACAAAGACCTAAATCCCAAGAAAAATAATCTCTGTATGCTTCATAGTTTCTACCCTGTGCATCTTGAACCGTTACTTGACCTTTATCTTCTCTTTGAAGTCCTGCTTTAGAACCTTTTGGATAAATAAGGTGAGTGTGTCTATCACCCCAAGTTACAAAGTAGATGGAAGTATTATCATCTCCTGTACCACCACCATCAATTACCTGATAACCTAATTCGCCATCAACATTTGAAATTTTGTTGTAACGAGTTGCTAAACCATCAAATGCAGAAGCATTTTTATCTTTGCAACCATAGAAGATATTTGTTTTTGCAGTTTTATTCATACCCTGAATGTGAGCTTCTGCTTCATTTAATCTGAATTGAGCTGTATTTCCGTTAATATCTGCCAATTTTTTATCAACTTCTGAATAATCATCAAGCATTGAAGTAGTATCTGTTACAGGAGTATAATCACCTTTTTGACATTCTACGCCTTGATAGAATTGTCTGAATTGAGGAGCAGGTAAACCATTTCTTACAGTTGTTTTGTGATGAGTTCCTTCATTACATTCAACTGCAATCGCATCTTCCAAAATCGCATTTGATGTTACAAACAAATCAATAATTGCTGCTGTAACTTTACCATCACCTTCCATTTGTGAATACATGTCTTTCAATGTTAAAAAGTTTTTTCCGATTGTTGCCATAATCATTTTCCCTTTCAAAATTTTACTAATACTTTTTTATTACCATTGTTTTTAATTAGTTCGCACCATATAAAACACTTGCGACATCTGTTGAACCTGATGGAGTTTTTGTTTGATAAATTTTATCATCACCAACAAGTTCACCAAGTTTATGAAACATCTTGATAATTGCAGGGTGGTAATTAAGCCCTGTATCAGCAAGAGCAGCTTTTACATCATCAGTTGCAAAAGCCGTATAGCCTTTATCGGCTACATCAAGATATGCGTTCATTTTTGTTTTATCGCCACCACCAAGTTCTGCATCTGTATTCATAGCTTGTTTGAATTGAGCCACTTTAGCTTGTTGATATTGCTTTATCATATTAGGCAATTCTGCCCCCTGTTTTTGAGCAAGTCTAATACCAAACTCCATGTACTTATTCGCTTGAGCTTGCGACAAATTAGTTTCCTTGTTAAGTGCATCAAACTCTTTGAGCATATCTTTGTCATATTCAAATTCATCAGGAAGTTTAACATCTTTGTAATCGTAAACTTCAGGAGCACCGTAAATACCTTTATCATCAGTATTTTTATTTTCTTTTCCATCTGTTCCTTCTGCAGATTTACCTTTTTCAGCATCATCACCATCTGCATTTGAACCGTCATTATTTTGTCCTAATCCTGCATTAAGATTTTCTTCACCTTCTGCACCTGCATTTTGAGCACCGTCATTAACATTACCTTCTTGACCTGCTCCGGTATTCAAGTTTTCATTTCCTAATTGTTCATTGTTTTCTGCCATTTGTCGTTACTCCTTCTTTCTTGTATTTCTGTATATTTCTTAAAATTATTTTGTCTTATGAGTTCAAGAATAAATTCACCCTGCTCTCTTTTTATGACCTTTTCTATATTCTGTAATTTGCCATCAGAGAATTGAATTTTTGTTGTGAAAGTTCCAAATTCTTCAAGTAAAAAATAGATAAAATCTAATCCATCAGATGAATTTGCAACATTTATAATCATGTTTTCTATATCTTTATCACTTGCCATTAACCCATTCCTAACCTTTTCAATAATTCAGCACCATAACTATCGCTACCACCTATGTTTTTAATCATTTCAGAACCTGCTTGCAGTTGCTGCATTTGTTCTGCTTGAGCTTGTTTTTCTGCTTGTTGCTGTCTAAGAGCTTCAAGTTCTTCATTAGGAGCAATCTGATTAGGGTCGATATTAGCGAAATCTGCATAATCATCAATCATTTTTTCGCCCTTAATTTTTTTAATAAGAACTGGATCTACGGCTTGAGCCATATTGGCAGTAAATGTAATAAATCTTTCCATTGAAGAAATATTTTGAGCCTTCATTGCTTGAGCAAGAGTTGAAATAAATTCAATTTCAATTTCTTCACCTTCTAATTCTTGAGGAACTTCAGGAAGAATACCTGCTTCCATTTCTGTATAAAACAACCAATCAAGAATTTGTTTTAATGCAGTATGAATTTGTTCTAATAATGGTGAAAGAAGCACAAGTTTTTCTTCTTTCAATTCATTAACTTCCGTTGCAGTTCTGCCACGTTCAGCAGTATTCAAAATCATTGCAAACAAATCATTATAAAAAATTGATTTTATATTTTCTCTAAGTTCTGCAATAATATTTTTCAATTCCAATACTTGAGGATTAACTTCATGTATTGGTCTTATTCCTGCCCCATTATCACCATCTTCATTAAAGAAGCCTGGATTATCAGAAAGTCTTTTATTTTTCAAACTTGCTGAACCCTGATAAGCAGGTGAAACCATTTTTTTAACAGCTTTACCAAGTTCTTTAATCATTGACATAAGTTGTTTTGCATCAGGTAAAGCATAAATACCACAACCTTTTGATGGGTACGCATCTTCACCATTGCAACTTGCTTCAAAAACAACATAAGGAAATTTATCAAAACCTGCTTTTTTCAAGAATGATGTAGTTCCATTGCCAACTTCATAAGTAACAGATATAAATTTCTTTTGAGCTGATATAGGTGAACCTTCTTTGTATTCCCTATTAGGCTCTACAAAATGAACGATTTCAAACATATCATTAGGTCTAGCTTTATAAACTTGTTGAACTGCATCAGAACAATTTTCTAATCCGTATCTTTCAACAAGATTTTTTGCACTTTCCATATAGTTACGACAAACAGTATCAACAACACCTCTGCCATCTTTTGAATAGTAGTACGAACCGATTGGCAGAACTTTGAAATTTGCAACATTTTCATAATCTTTTTCCATTGCCATACAAGAAAAAAGAAATACTCCAAGTTGCTCATAGACTTCCGGAAGAAGCTGATAAAAATTTGATGCGTACAAAATTTTTCTTGATAATTCTGCTTGATTAGAACACCAAAGTTTAGCAGCATAACTCATTTTATTTTTCTTGTTATCTCTGTTCATTATGCCAGTTTTAAACCATCTTCTAGTCGGTGAAGTTGCACCAGTCATCATACCTGATGCAAAGTTTCTAACAGCAATAAATGTCGTACTATCAAGAATTTTCTTGCTTTTTACATGAGGTTTATTGATATTTCTAGCAATAAATCTTACTGCATTAGGAGCAAAATAATCAGCCAAATCTTGCAAATCAGGTTTAATCTGATCGAAAATATTTTTTAATTCTGCTCTTCTTTGTTCAAAATACTTTTTATCGTACTTTACATTTTCCATTATTCATTCCTTATTTTCGGTATTATTACCAATAGGCTGATATGTAACTTCAAAACCAATTTGTAAATTTGCCAATATCAGCCGTCAATATATCTACGTGCGTAGCACTATTCACCTAATAATTCTTTTTTCTGTGTTGTTGCAGTATCACCTAAACCTCTTGCAGAAGTTTTTGTATCACGACCTGCAAGAGCAGCAGTTTTGTTTCTTGTATTTGTTGATGCTTTTGAAACACTTGCATCAGCATAAGTTGGAGCTGCAACATCTTCTTTTGTAGAACTGTTTACACTCGGCATTTTAGGAGTTGAACACATTTTATATTTCCCCTTTCTTTATTTGTTCACTAATCAAACGGATTAAAGTCTGAATTGATATAAGAAGATGAACTCTTTTGCATCTTTGCAGTAAATAGATGAGAATGATATGTAATTGCATAAATTGCCATCATTAAGGTATCTGCAAAGTCAGGACTTTCAGCCTGTTCTTTTCTTATTTCTTTTTTGTTTTGAATAAAATTTAATCCGTTAGGTTTAAAATCTCTTTTAATATATTCAAGCTGCCTAATTGTATTTTCACAACGCAACTTCAACCAACCATTATCAATAAATTCTTTTACTGCAATATAACCATCTGCTCTTGCATTTCCACAAGCCAAATTCTTTGCAGAACCTGCTCCTCTAAAACCTATCGCATCATCAATAGATTTTTTAACACTCACCCAAATCGGATAACCAAGTCCATCAGCATCAATGATTAAAATATCAGGTTTCCAAATACTATAAAAATTAACTATCTTACCTTTTGTAATATCAGTATCAGGTTCAGCCCAAGTAACAGTTTGAGTTTCTTCCCAAGATGTCATGGTCTTTTGCTCTAATAATTTTGCTACACATAAATCACCACCTGATGCAGACAAGTCCACAGCCATCACTTTATTTTCAGGATGATTTTCTTTATTAAATACAATATCAACTGCATACTGAACTTTATCTGATGATAAAAGATAATCGCTTGCTTGAGCCAACGGATAACCAAGCCAAATATGTTCATAATCTTTTATATTTTTTGCTTTCTGAACTTCTGCTTCATGTTTCATTGCTTCATTCAGAAACGGATTATCAAAGTAGTTGATATTTATATGTAAACAATCTTCACGACCAACACAGAATTTATAAACTGCATCATTCCGAACAAATCTGTTCATTGTGAAAATTATTTTAGCATTTGTTTTTCTGATAATTGTAGGAACAACAATATCAAGTGTAGGTTTTGTAATTGCTTGAGCTTCATCAATCCAAAGAATATCAACATCATCAAGACCTTTAATTGATACTGAACCTTGTTCTCTAAATCCCTGAAAGAAAATTCTTGAACCAGTTTTTCTATGAACAAGTTCTTTATCGGATATTTTCCAATCAAGATTATTTTTGTTTACTAAACCATCAAAAACAGATTTTACTGAATTTTCGATAGACTTCTGAATTTCACGACCACAGCAGACTTTGATTTTTCTTTTTTCACCGATATATAAAATCCATCTTGCAATAACTTGTGTTTTTCCTGAACCTCTGCCACCTTCAAGAAGAAAGTACAAATATTTGTTAAATTCAGTTATTACAGGATAAAGTTTTGGTGGACATTGAAGCATAGCAGGAACAACAAGAGAATTATTGTTGCTAACTATTTTCTTCATTGACTACTTCCTCACCGATATTTAAAACAAGTTCTTCACCATTCACAAAAACAGAAGGCATTTGAGTTACATTGCCTGAATGAATAATCTGATCTTTTAGCAAACCACAAACTTTTGCTTTGTTTTCATCAGCCTTTATCGCAGCAGCAACATTGGGATTGCCCTGTTTATCTTTACATTCAAGAGCAATTAGTTTCAATTCCTCACAATCATTAAAATAATCAACTGCCGTATAATTTAATTTTTCTTGAACAACTTTTGCAGTATTTTGTCTGTAATACTCTAACCATAGGGTTATCTTAGGGTTTTTGAAGAATTTACTAGCTTCAACATATATTGATGCTGCTTTCATATTGGAACAATTATAAGCATAACGATATGCTTCACTCTTTTTATAACCATTAGTGAAGTATTGTTTTATGCAGCAATGCTCTTTTTCTGTTAATTTTGGTAAATCTTCTGGTCTAATTTCTGTCATGTAAGCACCCAAAATAAAGTGATTATCAGCATTGAATTAATTAAATACCGATAACCAATGAAATTAATTAAACTATCCGAGTTTTAATTTAGAGTTTTAATTTCTTTGACAAGTTCAGAGTTTCCAAAATTATCACTTCTGTACTGTCTAATTGCAACTACTTCACCTTTTTTGTTGCGTACTTCCCTGTTATCTCCATAAGTCCAACCAAACGGTTTTCCTTTTTTGCTATAAATTAATTCTTGCCTAGTGTATAAAACACGCTTTCTTTCATTTTGAATAATCTTTTCAGCTCTCAAACCTGATTGCGTATCTACATACACTTTGAAATCTATTTTTCTTTTCTCAATAAGACTAACAACAGTTTTACCTTTTGGAGTTCTGCCTAATAGCAATTTTCTTTCATTGAAATCTTTTGTATCTTCTAAAAACCAAATATCAAAAGGTCGTATTTCAATATTGGAAAATTTTATTCTATTCATCAAAACCCTCTTAAAACTGCATAGTTAATCTTATTTCACCAATTACTACTCGTTATGTTTATGCTTCCCAGCTCAATGTCCCCATTGAAAAACATACATTTCATAATCTGTTTTCAAATCTAAACGAAGTTTTTCAAAATGTAAATATTTTTAAATTGATTTAATTTAATTTAATTGATTAAAAATTTAGTAGCAAAATCAACTCCCACACAACTTTTCAGCAAGTTTACATTTTTTAATATTTAATTTTAAATACTTGACAAATTTTCAACAATCATTTTATTTTATAAGCTGATGGCAAACTATTCTAAAAGTAAAATCAGCAAGTCTAAAACCACACTAAAAGAAAAAAATAAAAAAATATTTTCCTGTTTCTCTCAGCTATAAAAAATACGATTAGTATTTTTTATATTTAATTTTATTTACTTTACTTTTATTTAATTTAATTGCATAGCGAACGCAAAACAAACGCAATGCGTTGTCTTAGAATTATTTTTGCTTTTGCAATGCAAACGCATAAAATTGTTATTTGCGAATGTAAACAAAAAAATATGCAATCGCAATGCGAACGCATAACGAACGCAAAGCAACTGCATATTTTTTGATTATGCTATTGCATATTAAAATTTTTGAATATAGCCGTTGTTATTATAATAAGTAGCTCCGGTTTGGTTATTATAAATCATATTATTATTTCTTGTATATGAAGAACCATCAGAACCATAAACATTTCTATCTTTAACTGTATAGGTAGTATAGTTATTCATTGATTGATAAGTGTTGCTATTAACTTTGTTGTAATAATCAGAATTACTTGAATAGTTATTGTAATAATAGTTATCAGCATTAGCACTTAACGCAAAAAATAACAAACTTGTTAGTATCAATATACATTTTCTCATATTTATATTATTCCTCATTTTTAAAATTTTTCAACCCCTGCTGCAACATTTCTTCATGGTTATCCACCAATATCATACTCATTATTAAATTTAATTAAATCTTTTTCGCTAGGAATATCTTGTTCATATAATTTTTGTTCCAAATGCTTTAACCTTGCTTTGTACTCAATAGGTGTTTCTATGTGCACCCAAACTGGATTGAGCATATTGCTAGTTTCTTTATTATCAAAAGTGCCAATACTAATAGATATTTTAAACAAAAAGAATGCAATAATGCTTAGAATAACTAGCAGTAAAATTTTAAATACAACATTGAAAAATCTCATGATATTCCCTTCTGTTTGCAACCTTTTAATATATAGAAAGGAGCAAACAATGCCTAAAACAGATCTTCAAAAAATCTTGTTTGCACTCAAAGTTGTTTTTGGTGAACAAGAAGCAAGAAGAATTTTCATCAAACTAGCACACATATTATTTGATTAAACCTTCTTCACGCAAAATTTTTCTTACCTCAAGAGCAAGTTCATCTTTGACTTGTTCAAATTCAGGTGCATTAAATGCGTTACCCTTACCAACAAGCAGATAATTTATATTAATATCAAATGTTAGTATCAGTTTACATAAAACATCTTGCGAGAAATTATTATTGTCAGCTTCTACTGCTGCTATTGCAGCTCTTGACAAGCCTATTTGTTTGCCAAATTCCTCTTGTGATAGCCTTAATTCTTTACGAATTTTTTTTAATCTGTTGCCTTGAGTTGTCATAGTTTCTACTCCGTTTGTATGAAGTTTTGTAAACAATGTATATTCCTACTTGACATTTTGTTA
>CALEJY010000280.1 GCA_937898445.1 uncultured Candidatus Melainabacteria bacterium
TGCTGCGCAACACAATGGTTTAATTAATATTATTCCGCAAAATCCGACCTCAAAAGTTCAAAGTTTTATCCAAAACTGGGCAAGATCAAGAAAGAAAATCAGAATTATGCTTGATAACGGCTCAACAATGTACTTGCTTGAAGGTTGCTATGTAAGAAAAATGGCTACTGAGAATTTCTCAATAACCATTTATTACAATTCTTTTAAAGAAGCTTAGAATTTTTATTTTACGTGTTCTACGTAATTTTCAATATCTTCATCAGTCGTCAACTCTGTAGTTGCAACTAAAATTCTATTCTTGTCTAATTGCAAGCCACCAATAATTCCGTTTGCTTTTAGATGAGCAAGAACATTTTCTGCATTGTCAACTTTAATAACAAATTCGTTATAGAATTGCTTGTTAAGAGTTTCAATTCCTTTTTGAGCAAGTTTTTCAGACAATTTATGAGCCATTTTTGATGACAAATAACTTGCTTGACGGAACCCTTTTTCACCCATAACAGTCAAATACAAAGTTGCACAAAGCCCAATTAGTGCTTGGTTTGAACAAATATTACTTGTTGCTTTTTCTCGTTTAATATGTTGTTCTCTAGTTTGAATTGTCAAACAATAAGCCGGTTTTCCGTCGGCATCAACGGTTCTGCCAGCCAAACGACCAGGCAATTGGCGCATAAATTTTTCTTTACAAGCCATAAACCCTGCATGCGGACCGCCAAAACTCATCGGAATTCCTAATGTTTGAACATCACCAACAATAATATCTGCATCATACGGCGGTTTCAAAATTCCTAAAGAAGAAACATCCACACAAACAATTAACAAACAATCTGGTTTATTAATTTGTGTAATTTCGCCATAAAAATCAGGATTTTGAACCAACACACACGCACAATCGGCAGTATCAGTCGGAATTTCGTCGATCAATTCAAGTTCAATTTCATTTGCCCAACAATATGTTTTGATAACATCAATATATTCAGGGTTCAAACGATTTGAAACAAGAACTTTATTCTTTTTAGACACTCTGACTGCCATAAGCAAACTTTCAGCGCAAGCCGTTGCCGCATCATACATTGTGGCATTTGAAATATCCATGCCTGTAATACGACAAATCATAGTTTGAAATTCGTACATAATTTGAAGTGTACCTTGCGAAATTTCCGGTTGGTACGGAGTGTACGCAGTGAGAAATTCAAAACGATTTGCAACTTGAGAAATACAAGCCGGAACAAACTTATTATAAGTTCCTGCGCCCAAAAACGATACGTAATCAGTATTATTCTTTTTGGCAAGAGCCTTAACTCGTCTTTGCGTTTCTGCCTCACTTAATGCTTTTCCCAAATCAAGAGAAGTCATTCTAGCTTTTTCAGGAATTTGAGAAAACAAATCCTCAATTCCTGCGACACCAATACTTTCAAGCATTTCTTGTTTAACTTCGTCTGTATGTACTAAAAAGTTTTTCATATTATATTATTCCAATTCTTCTTTATAATCTTCGTATTCTAAAAGGTCATTTTGTTCTGTAATATCGCCTGTAGCTTCGATTTTAACAAGCCAACCTTTTTCGTAACTATCTTCATTCAAAATTTCCGGAGTATCAACGGCAATTTCGTTAATTTCCAAAATTTTTCCGCTGATTGGCATATAAATTTCTGATGCAGCCTTAACAGATTCAATAGTTGCGAAAGTTTCACCTTTTTTAAACTCTGTTCCAACTTCCGGCAATTCAAGAAAAACGATATCGCCAAGTTGTTCTACTGCGTAATCTGTCAAACCAATAGTGAAAGTTTTATCACCGTTGTCTAATAAAAATTCGTGAGATTTTGAACATAAAATTTTTTCAGTAATACTCATTAATTTCTCCTTTTTATATTTATAACTTAATTTTATTTCTTTTTGCGATAAAAGGTCGTTTTACAATTTCTGCATCGTGCAGTTTTTCTCTTATCATAACCTGAACAGTCGTTCCTGTGCAAATATCTTTATCATTTTTAACATAAGCAAGTGCAATATTTGCCCCCAACATTGGAGAAGGTCCACCACTTGTAATAACACCGATTTTTTCACCGTCTTTATAAACCTCATATTCGTGTCTTGCAATTGCTCTGTCCAACATCTTCAAACCAACAAGTTTTTTGCTTGTTCCGTTTTTAATCTGCTCCATAATAACTTCTTTTCCGTTGTAATCAACTTCTTTATCTTTCGGAACAGACCAGCTTAAACCTGCCTCAATCGGAGTTGTGTTTTCATCTAAATCATTTCCGTACAAATGCAAAGCTGCCTCAAGTCTAAGCGTATCTCTTGCACCAAGTCCGATAGGCTTAATACCAAATTCTGCACCATCTTCAAGAATTTTATCCCAAAGATATTCAGAATGATGATTTTCAACCAAAATTTCATAACCATCCTCACCTGTATAACCTGTGCGAGATGCCAAAACCTTAATTCCGGCAATTTTTGCAACTTTTATCGTAAATGATTCTTGTTGCGTATCCAATCCCATTTTTCTTAACAACTTATCAGCCAAAGGTCCTTGAACCGCCAACAATGAATAATTATGAGATTCATTTTCTATTTTTACATCAAAATTTTTGCTATTCATAACCATCCAGTTCAAATCCTCATCAATTCTTGATGCGTTACAAATAACCAAATATTCTAGTATTCCAAGTTTATAAATAATCAAGTCGTCAATCAAACCACCGTTTTTATTCGGCAGTTGACAATATACGGCTTTTTCGTAATTCAATTTAGAAATATCTTGAGGCACAATGCTGTTCAAGAACTCCATTGCCTCCTTCCCTTTTACAAACACTTCTCCCATGTGCGAAACATCAAACAATCCGACATGCTCACGTACAGTTTTGTGTTCTTCAATAATGGATGTATATTGAACAGGCATATGCCAACCTGCAAAATCAACCATCTTAGCTCCCAATTTAACATGTTTGTCGTGCAAAAAAGTTTCTTTAGTCATTAAAATATCCCCCTTGTTAGAAATATTTTCCTAATAAAGAGGGACATTGTCAAGATTTTATTTAGTTTTATAACTCTGCAATTTTCTTATAGAGTTCAATCTGTTTATCCGTAAGGTTTTTCGGGATTACAATTTTTACTTTCGCATTAAGGTTTCCATATCCGCCACCCTTTTTAGGTAAGCCCAAATCTTTCAACCTCAAAGCTTGTCCAGACGAAGTTTTTGGTGGGATTTTAATCCCAATTTTACCATGCAAAGTTTCTATCTCTTTTTTGCAACCCAAAACGGCTTCAGGCGGAGTAATTTCAACCTCTTTAGTCAAATCAGAGCCATTTACTTCATATTCTTTATCCTTGATATTTATTACAAGATAAAGATCTCCTTTTCGCCCATAAGCATCGACTTTACCTTCACCTTTTACACGGAGTTTTTGACCTTCTGTAATATCAGGCGGAAGTTTTACTTTTATTGATTTTGGTTCTGATTTAAAGCCGGTACCGCCGCACTCAGAGCAGTAGCCACCGTTACCTGAACATTTTTGACAACGTTCAATATTATTGAATTTTACATTTATCGGTTTTTTGTCAAAAATATCCTTTATTGTAATATTCAAATTCATTGTCACATCAAGATTTTCGGCTTTTGGCTCTTGAGATGCACGTCGTCTTGATGAAGTTCTTTGACCGGCAGATTGCGCTCCGCCAAAATCAAATCCGCCAAAGTTCATACCTTGTGCGCCTCTTGTTGATCCACCGCCCATCATATCACCGAACAATGAGCT
>CALEJY010000281.1 GCA_937898445.1 uncultured Candidatus Melainabacteria bacterium
CTTACTTACGGTTTGGAACGTATTGCAATGTATCTTCAAAACAAAGAATCTGTTTACGATATTATGTGGAACGATACGTTGAAATATGGCGAAATCTTCTTGCAAAACGAAATCGAGCAATCTAAATATAACTTTGAAGTTAGTGATGCAAAAGCTTTGTTTACGGCGTTTGATTTATATCAAAAAGAAGTTGATAATTGTATTAACGCAAAACTTGTTTTGCCGGCTTATGATTACGTTCTAAAATGCTCTCATACATTCAACCTTTTGGATGCGAGAGGGGTAATCAGTAAGGATGAAAGAATTAACTTTATCAACCGAGTTAGAACAATGGCATCTGCGGTTGCAAGATTGTACGTTGAACAAAGAAAAGAGATGGGTTTCCCTCTTTGTAAATAATAAATTTATATTGTAAATAACTAAACATAAGGAAAATAAATGGCTGAAAAATTTCACCGTGCGACATTTACTCGCAACTTTTTGAAAACTATTACAAGAATTAAAAATCCTGACGAAATGTTAGCTGAGGCAAAAGCAGAAGGATTGGAAAAAACTCTTGGAGTATTTGACTTAATAATTCTTGGTGTAGGTGCAATTATCGGATCAGGAATATTTGCGGTTGTAGGTATTGCAGCTGCCGGAAGTGCTGACGGTTCTTCTTTAGGAGCAGGTCCTGCGCTTGTTGTTTCTATGATAATTGCGGCTTTTGCGTGTATATTCTCTGCGCTATGTTACTCTGAGTTTGCAACAATGATTCCGGTTGCAGGTGGTGCTTATACTTACACATTTGCAACTTTGGGTGAATTTGCGGCTTGGATGGTCGGTTGGGTTTTGATGCTTGAATATGCGATTGGCTTTATTGCGGTTGCTTGTGCTTGGTCAAATCACTTTGTTCAGTTCTTGAGCGGGTTTGAACATGTTTTGCCTGCTTGGTTGGCACATCCTGCAGTTTGGCTTGTAAATGACAGTTTCTCTGCTGCGAAAATTGCTGCGGCTGATGCTTCTGTTCATATTCCGACTTTGTTTGGAATTCCGATTTGTATAAATTTACCTGCAATTATAGTAGTGCTTTTAACAACTATGATTTTGGTTAAGGGTACAAAAGATTCTACTAAGATGGCAGGAGTTATGGTATTTATTAAGTTGGCGGTAATTGCTCTATTTGTAGTTGCCGGAGCTTTCTTTGTAAAACCTGATAACTGGGTTCCTTTTGCACCGAACGGTGCTGCCGGAATTTTTGCTGGTGCGTTTTTAATATTCTTCGCATATATCGGATTTGATGCTTTGGCTACGGCTGCAGAAGAATGCAAAAATCCTCAAAAAGATTTGCCGATAGGTATTATCGGATCATTAATCATAACTACAATTGTTTATGTTTCAGTTGCGCTTGTATTAACAGGTTTGCAAGATACATCAAGTGCGGTTCCGTTGGCGTTTTTGAAAGCTCCGATGGCTTATTGCATGTCTATGTTAAAAATGAACTGGGCTGCCGGTTTGATTTCAATCGGTTCTTTGGCAGGCTTAACATCAGTTTTGTTAGTGTTGGAAATGGCTGCAACAAGAATTTTGTATGCAATGAGCAGAGATCATTTCATTTCTCAAAGATTTCAAAAATTGCACCCTAAATTTCACACTCCGGCTCTTTTGACTTGGACAGTTGGCATTTTGGCAGTTGTTGGGATTTTAACTCTTAACCTTGATGTTGCTGCAGAGCTTTGCAACTACGGAACATTTACATCTTTCATAATCGTATGCGTTGCGGTTTTGATTTTGAGAAAAACTGATCCTGAAAGACCAAGACCTTTCAAAGTTCCGTTCTCACCTGTTACACCTACTTTGGGGATAATTTGTTGTGGCGGATTAATGATTTACAAATCAATGCAACCTTCAGGTTCAGCATTGTTGTTCCCTGTTTGGTTAGGTTTTGGTGCAATAATTTATTTGTTATATGGCTTTGTTAAAAACAGACTTAATGAAAACAAAATACACCTTGAAAAAGTAGAACTTAAAAAACAAGAAATGATGAAATAATGGAATTAAAATCTATAATACAAAATGCTTTAAAAAAGAAAAGCCCCGATGAATTGATAGCTGTAAGTAAAAAGTCTGAATTAAAAAAGACTTTGAACGTATTTGACCTAATTGTTTTAGGTATTGGTGCGGTTGTAGGTACCGGTATTTTTACAATTATCGGTTCAGCTATTCAAGGTGGACCGGAAAGTGCCGGAGCTGGCCCTGCTATTGTAATTTCAATGGTGTTGGCTGCTGTTGCGTGTGTATTTTCAGCTCTTTGTTACTCTGAAATCGCAGCTATGATACCGGTTGCCGGAAGTGCTTATACATACACTTACGCAACAATGGGTGAATTTATGGCATGGATGGTTGGGTGGATTTTAATGCTTGAATATGCGATTGGTAATATTACAGTTGCTTGTGCTTGGACTGGATATTTTGTTCAGTTCTTAAAAGGCTTTAAACATATATTACCTGATTTTGTTGTTAACTATCCGTTGTGGTTAAGAACAGATTACAGATATATGCTTTCATATTGCGATAAATTTGGATTAGATCCGCATACGCAAATGCCGTATTTGTTTGACAAAATTCCTGTAGCTATAAATATTCCGGCTATGGTAATTGTGTTGCTTTTGACTGTTCTTTTAATTAAGGGGGTTAAAGAGTCAACTAGATTTGCAAGTATTATGGTTGGCGTGAATATGTTCATGATTATATCTTTTATTGTGGTTGGTGCGTTTTATGTAAAACCTGAAAACTGGGTTCCTTTTGCGCCAAACGGTTTTGAAGGTGTATTTATGGGTGCATTTTTAATCTTTTTTGCATATATTGGATTTGATGCAATTTCTACGACTGCAGAAGAAACTGAAAATCCGCAAAGAGATTTGCCGATTGCGATTTTGGGAACGCTTATTATTTGTACAATTTTGTATGTTTGCGTAGCCCTTGTTTTGACAGGGAATGTTCCTCTTGGACATATTGATATTCAAGCTCCTATTGCGCATGCTATGCGTGCAATTGGAATGGATTGGTTCGCAGGTTTAATTTCTATTGGTGCGTTGTGCGCATTAACTTCTGTTCTTTTGATTTATCAATTAGGAACAACAAGAATTTTGTACGCAATGAGCAGAGATAGATTTTTACCGAAATCTTTGAGATTAATCCACAAAAAATATAGAACTCCACATGTTTTGACTTGGATTTCAGGTATTGTGGTTGTTATATGTGCATTGTTTATGGATTTGAATATTTCGGCAGAATTGTGTAACTTTG
>CALEJY010000282.1 GCA_937898445.1 uncultured Candidatus Melainabacteria bacterium
TTTCCCGTCTTTATAAATCTGTTCAACATTTTCTTCAATCAAATCAAGAGATTTGTACGTGTTACCAAGTGGAAATTCTAAATCTCCTACATCGTGGAAATTTACATCTTCCAAATGTTTGTCAAAACGTGGTGAATAGTCTTCTAATCCCCAACTTGCAAGTCTGATTTGTTCCGGTGCAAATCTTGAGCCTGAACGATAAGAAACTGTCCCGTCAAACGGCATCCCGAGCATTACAATATCTGATGAAGCGTAATCTTCATTTTGCCCCATCCAATTTCTATCCAAAAATGGTCCTTTTAGCATAATTTTCTCCTATATTTATATTTGATTTTATAATAAATAAAAGAATTTTTCAAAAAATTATGTTATAATCAATTCAGAGGAATTTTTATGAAGAAATCAGAATTGGATTTATCAAATTTAAAAAACAGTTTTTCAACTTTAAAAGAATGTTATTACGATTACACTCTACAAAAAGATGAAAAAATGAAAACGTATATCAAAGACTCTTGTATAAAGAGGTTTGAATATACTTATGAAACTGCAAAAAAAATAATGAATAAATTCTTGAAAAAAGAGTATGATAAGACAGAAAAAGAATTATCTATAAACAATATTTTTAGAGAAATGTACGGTTTGGGTTTGATAAATAATTTTGAAAATTGGGTTGATTATAGAGAAAACCGTAACACATCTGCCCATGAATACGATATAACAAAGACTTACCCGATTATTAATTTAGTACCTAATTTTATTTCTGATGTTGATTTCTTTATTACTCATTTGGAACAGGTTTTAACAGATGATTAAAGGTGTGACAGAAAAAGAAGAAAATATTATAAAGGATATTTTAAGCAAATATCCTTATGATTTTTATTATTACGGTTCTCGAGTTAAAGGAGATTATACGATAGCTTCTGATTTGGATATTTTAACAGACAAAATTTCTTATTCAGAGTTAGAGGAGATTGAAACGAAGTTTAATGAGAGTAGAATTCCTTATGTCGTAAATATTTCTCAAAAATGTAATATGGATGAAAAATTTTATAATTTAATTAAAAATGATTTGATAAAAGTTGAGATTTAAACCTTGATTTTTTGAATAAAATAATTAAAATAAATATATGAAGAAATTTTTATTAATACTTGCGGTTTTAGTTTTTGCAGTTCAAACGGTTTTTGCAGATACTGATTATGAACAAATTTACAGGGATTTAGATCCTGCGGATTTTTCGTATGTTCATGATATAGATCCCGGTGAAATGTATGATGTGCAATATACTTCGTGGTCGCCGTATCCGCTTTTTAGGTTGACTTCCCCTTTGTTTTTCAAAAATACTACAATTGAACCCGGATATTATCTTTTGACCCCTAGAGAGCATAACGGCAATTGGTATATTCTTTTCAAAGAGCAGGGAAAAGTTAAATATATAATTCCGGCTTATAACAGAGAAATTGTGCCTATGGGATTTTATGATGCGAATTTGCCAAAAGCTAAGCTAACTCCGTCGCAAAAATTTCAGGTTAAGTTGTATGATTTTGTCG
The DNA here is from genome assembly GCA_937898445.1 of uncultured Candidatus Melainabacteria bacterium. GTDB lineage: Bacteria > Cyanobacteriota > Vampirovibrionia > Gastranaerophilales > Gastranaerophilaceae > Stercorousia. Next base: position 1,549 of record CALEJY010000282.1, read on the forward strand.
GAAAACACGTGAGAAGTTCGCAACGAAAACCTGCGCCTGATACATTTTTGGAAACTACAGATTTGCCTAATAACTTTATTTCGATTGTAATTTATTGGGGCGATTACAGATATTATATGGTTCTCAGAACTATCAGATTGTAATAAAAAATCACTCATTGTTAATTCAATGAGTGATTTTTTTATAGTTTATAATTTTCAACTATGCTTCTGTTTCGTCGTCATCGACATCTTCATCTTTGTTAAAAGAGTTAAGAACCATTGCTGCCATTTCTTTAGCAATAATGTGTTGAGTAGCTGCAGGACAGTTTTGCAACATATTCATTGCGGTTCTAAGAGTGCTGTCAATATCGTACCAACGACCTTTGCGGTTGTCGTCTAAGCCTGAACCAACTGCATTAATAATATCTTCAACTGCTTCAAATTTTTCATCTTCAATGTTGTGTTCAATGATAATTTTAATCAAATTTAAAGCAATTCTGATTTGAGTTTCATCATCTGATTTTTCAAGAGTTTGTACTGCTTGAGATAAAACAGGATCTTTATCATACCAACGTCTGTGTTGATTTGTGTATTCTTCTTTCATATCTTCTCTCCTATTATACTGATATGGCTTTATTATGATTGTTTTTGCAAGATATGTCAAGATGTTTACGCAAAATTTGAAAAACTTTTTATCCTTGTTTAAAAGTTACGCCTTTATTTCCTTTTGGGTATTCCCAATCCAGAGAACAATATTCACAGGCAATTCTGCAAGCTCCGCATTCAAGACAGTTTTCGTAATTTACAATCAATTTTTGCGCTTCTTCATCCCATTCGTAAACTCCGGCAGGGCAAATTATTGTGCAAATTTTTGATTGGCATTCTTTGCAATGTTCTTGATTTGGTTTTAGGTGCGAAACCGTGTCAGGATTGTATTTTACTGTATATAATTTATCTTCTAAATTGCTCATTTTAAAATCCCCCACAACAATTTTATTGCAGCCCAAGCATCTTTAAATAACTCAGAAATTTTTCTGTCTGTAAAAATACTTTTTATGAATTTGTGATATTTTTCTTTTTTCGGAATGCTATCGACTGCTTCAAACATTTCAAAAAATTCATTTATTTTTTTAGGATAGTAGCCTAAAAAATGCTCTGCACGTTCACTTACACCACTCATCAAGTCTTTGTATGTGTTTAAATCCTTCATTATAAAACTATTTTCAAGGTGTTCTTGATAATATGCGAGTGCGTGTTCGGAATAATCTCGTTTGCCAAGTGCTATTATTGCGGTTTCACCTGCAAGTTTTCCTGAAATCATTGCTAGGTTAGTACCTTCCCAGTGTAAGTTGTTTACAAACATTGCGGCATCGCCACAAACCATTACACCTGCGCCGAACAATAGCGGAACTTTTTTATATCCGCCTTCTGGAATAAGGTGGGCTGAATATTCGGATAATTCTCCATCTTTGATTAACGGTGCGATTTCTGGATGTGCTTTCAATTTGTCTAACAAATCATACGGGCGCAATCCTTTTTCAATAAGTTCGCTTAATGTGACTCCAAGTCCGATAGTTACGGATTCTTTGTTTGTGTACATAAAACCTAATCCCAGCATTCCAAGCATTGGACCGCCAAAGATTTCGTAAATACAGCCCTCATCATCATTTACGTGAAATCTATCGTTAATTTTTTCTTTTGGAAGTTTTATAACTTCTTTTACGCTTAGTGCAACATCTTCCGGTTTCAAATCTCCTCTTAATCCGATTTGTTTGGCTAGTAGAGAATTTACACCATCAGCAAGAACGACTATATCTGCGTAATAGTCCTCCAATTCTGTTTTTACACCTTTTACACAACCGTCTTCTACAATTAATTCTTTAACAACAGTTTCTTCAACCAGTGTAACTCCTTCTTTTTTAGCTTCTTCTGCCATCCAACGGTCAAATTTGCCTCTTACGACAGTGTAACTAACAATATCTTTTAAATTTTTCTTATGAGAAATGACAGTTGCATCATCTTCGCCAAGAAGTGCGTATTTGTGTTCAATATTGCGTCTTTCAATCGGAGCTTCTGTTTCAAAGTTTGGGAAAATTTCTCTTGTGGGTTGTGCGTAAATTGCGCCACCAAATACGTTTTTGCTACCTGCAAATTTGCCACGTTCAATTAGTACAACATTTTTCCCTGCTCTTGCAATAGTTATAGCACAGGAAATTCCGGCAGGACCTCCGCCAACAACTATAACCTCTGTTTTATTATTATTTGTTTCTTCGTTCTCCATAACAAACCACCCAATGATATATATTTACAACAAAAACTATACATCAAATTTTATTCATTGTAAAATAGTAAATATGATAATTACGGCAGGTAAATTTAAGGGGCAAAAGGTACAAGCTCCTGACGAAAACATAACAAGACCAACGCTTTCAAAGGTTCGGATGAGTATTTTTAATACTTTACAAGCTATGATTGATTTTGAGGGAAATGCTTTCCTTGATATGTATGCAGGTTCTGGAATAATGGGGTTGGAAGCCTTATCAAGAGGGTTTTCAAAAGTTGTTGCGATTGAAAAACATCCGAAGGTTTCGCAGATTATAAAAACAAATTTTAAAAAGATTACACCTTCTCCAAAACTCTTGTTTGGTGATAGTTTGAAGGTTGTGACAAAATTAAATGAAAAATTTGATGTAATTTATATTGATCCGCCGTATTTTTCAGGAATTTATGAAAAAAGTTTAGATATAATAAAAAATATTGTTGATGGAATTGTTATATTAGAACATGTTACAGATGTTGATTTGACGGGGTATGAAGTTATAAAGCAGAAAAAATATGGTGATAAATTTATTACTTTTTTGAGAAAAGTTGAATAGCTTTATTAAAAATTTTCGCAACAAAAAAGAGCTGACAAATACTTGCCAGCTCTCTTTTTATACTTAATAAAAACTATTTTACAAGTTCTTTGAATTTTTTACCAGCTGAGAAAGCAGGAACTGTTTTAGCAGCGATTTTCAAAGGTGCGCCAGTTTGAGGGTTTCTACCTGTTCTAGCAGCTCTTTTACGTGGTTCGAAAGTACCGAAACCTACTAGAGTTACTTTTTTACCTTTTGAAACTGTTTTTTCAATTGTTTCTAAAGTAGCTGCGATGATGTCAGCAGTAGCTTTTTGAGAAACTTTAGCTTTTTTTGATACTTCTTTTACCAATTCTTCTTTGTTCATTATGAACCTCCTTTTTCCTTTTGCA
>CALEJY010000283.1 GCA_937898445.1 uncultured Candidatus Melainabacteria bacterium
CTTTTTAGTTGCAGCATCTTTATCAAAAATTCCGGCATTATTATTTTTTACCAAATTTTTGTTTTTATCCAACTTCATGCCCTCTTTTTGCAAGAAATAAGTAGCATTAAGTTCAGTATCATTTGCAGCATAATATCTTTTATTACCTTTTGCATCAATAGTATAATATCTACCGCTAGGCATATAATGTCTACCGACATCATTTTTTTTCTTCGGTGACTGTCCACCTCCAGATGCGCCTGCTTTATTTACATTAGCCATAGATATTCTCCTTTTTTAGTACACACATATTCAAAATTACGGCAATTTTCCCAAAATACTTTAAGAATAATCGAAAATCGTGTTACAAAAATTTACATCAATCTTTCTCCTCCACATGGATGATATTATTTCTTTTTACTAAAGACTAGAATTATTTATATCGTTAGAAGAAATATAAAATAGACACACATCTTATTGGAGCTCATTGATGTCAGAACAAATGTTACTACAGCCGATAAAAGCGGCAAATACAGATAAAGCTAAAGAATCACTTGAAAAAGCCAGAATAGCACACGAAAAATATCTAATTCGTCAGCAAAATACTGATTTGCAAGATGCAATAGAATATTATATAGATGCGGTAAAATATGATCCGACTATGCCGGAAGCGTATTATCGCCTTGCGACATTAATGTGGGAACAAGGTCAAATCAGCCTTGATACCGCAATTGAACAATGCAAAACCGCAGTGTCTTTAGCTCCAAAGAACATCAATGCGCATTTATACACCGGATTTTTCATGAAAATGGCGCAGGATTTCAAATCAGCAGAGCATGAGTTTAAGTCCGCAATAAAAATGGGGAAACTTAATTCCGCAAGACCTAGATTAATTCTTTCTCAATCAATTTTGCAAAAAATTAATTCTAAAAACGGCAATGTCGGCGATTATTTAAGTTTCTTATATTACTTCTTATCAGGCAGTTTAATGCTTGCGTGGGACAGACCATCTATGAAAATGTTCTACAAAAACATGTCAGACGATTTTTCTGTATTCACATACAACACAGTGGGTAAATTCTTAGAAAAATTCAAACTTTACCCGTCTGCTGAAAACATTTACAAACAAGCAATCACATCCACAAAACATGGTGAAATTTTCTATGACAAAATGGGTGATTTAGCTCTTAAAAACAAAGAAACAGAATTAAGTGTTGATTGTTATAAAAAAGTTTTAGAGGCTAATCCGCTTAATAGAGAGGTTTTGGTAAAACTTGCTACAGTTTTGCAAACATATTTCCCTGAAAACACAGATGAAGCAATTGATTGCTACGAAAAACTTCTTGAATTTGATATTGATACTCCGCAAATTTATTACGAATTAGGACATCTTTATCTAAAAAAAGAAGATAAAATCAATTCTATCAGTGCTTTCAAACTTGCACTTGAAAGAGATTCTGAAAACCCATTCTACAACAATTCATTAGCTTACGCTTATTCAAAAGCTCAATTGTATGACGAAGCAATCGAACATTACCAAAAAGCAATTGCGCTAAATCCTGACAAAGAATGGACTTCAATTGTTTGCGAAGCACTAGGAACAATTTATGCAGAAATAAAAGGAAATATCGAAGCAGCCGTTTCAACATACCAAGCCGGAATTATCCTAGATCCGAACAATTATAGCTTGTACTTATCGCTAGGTGATGTCCACATGGCATCTTATGATTTGGATAATGCTATTAGAGCTTATTGTGATGCCATTATGGTTAACCCTGATGATTACAGAGCTTATTCAAAAGCCGGTATTGCATTATGGGAAAAAGATTATTTGGAAGAAGCGTTAGTTTCATTCCACAAAGCAATTGATTTGAACCCAAATAATGAGTATGCACAAAACAATTTAGGCATTCTATATCTTGACGGATTGGGAGATGCAGAAGAAGCTCTTGAATATTTTGAAACCGCAATTGAATTAAACCCAAATTACACTTTAGCTTACTTCAACGCTGCAAGAGCATCACAAGCTATGGGATTTATCAATGATGCCGCTAATTATTATCAAATGGCAATTGATTTGAATAAGATTACCCAAGACCTTGATGAAGATGATATCGTAACAAGATTGCATAAATTGTTTGACATTTAACTTTAGATGTAAAGATGCCAAGAGGCTAAGAGGCTAAGTCCTTTTCGGGTAAATATAATAAATATTAAAACAAGCTCAACTGTTCTTGTTTAGCGAAATGCTTTCTTAAATATGATGGTCGATGATATGGAGAAAGCCCATATTTATCAATCAAAGCCATGTGTTCTTTGGTCAAATATCCGGCGTTTTCACTCCATTTGTATTGTGGAAATTCCTCATCCAATCTATCCATATACCTGTCACGACTAACTTTTGCCAATATACTCGCAGCTGCAATTGAGGCAGAAGTCGCATCTCCCTTTATAATAAATCTCTGCGGATATTCAAACTCTCTAATCAATTTGTTTCCATCAACCAAAACCTGCAATTCTTTGTCCTGCAACTCATTTTGCAATTGAGAAATAACATTAGAACATGCAATATTCATCGCTTTTAAAGAAGCATTAAGAATATTTATACGCTCAATTTCATCAACCTCAATGCAAACAACAGAATTAATAGTTTCTGATTTTATGGTATAAAAAATTTCTTCCCTATGTTTTTTAGACAATTTTTTACTGTCGTTGAGAATAGCAAGTTTTTTAATCAAATCATCCGAAACAGAATTAAAACAAACGGCAGCTGCAAAAACCCCACCGGCACCGCAACCTCTGCCTGCTTCATCCGTTCCGACTATAACTTTTTTAAACCCTAAATCATAGTCAAACAACTTTTTTGACTTAATTTCAGAAACTTTTTTTGTTTTCATAACTACTCCGCAGAAGGAAGTTCATCTAAAATAAACTTGCCGATTTTTCCTTCCCTAAAATCTCTCAAAATATAAACAGAAGTACGTTTTATATCAGGATTTCCACCAGAAACAATCCAATTGCGAGATTGTGCGATATCTTCAATAGAAAGATTTTCGACATTATAATAATCTTTAACTTTTTGTGCATATTTTTCAGAAAGCAAATCCAATAATTCAATCGCCACCGCTTCACTAGAATAAGCGTTTTCTGAAACCGCATTAACAAACGCCAATTTTTTAGCTCTAATTTGATCTTCCTGTTTCATCGGAATAATACCCGGAGTATCCAACAAATCCAATTGAGGATTAATTCTTACCCACTGTTGTTGACGGGTAACACCTGCTTTTGCACCTGTTTTAGTTTTTGACGATTTTGTTAATTTATTGATGATACTAGATTTACCAACATTTGGCATCCCAACAACCATAACTCTTGCTGGTCTGCGTAACAAGCCTTTTTTCATCAATGCTTGGATTTTCGGTTCTGACAACTCAACTGCTTTTTTAACAATAAAATTCAAATCTCTTGAATTTTTAGCATCAGAAATCACTGCCGGAAAACCGGTTTTATCTTCAATAATTTTTATAAACTTTTTAAGTTCTTCTATATTTGTTAAATCCGATTTATTTAACAATATTAAACGCGGCTTTTCACCTAAAAGCCGCGTAATATTATCATAACTGCTAGACAAAGGCAGTCTTGCATCAATAACTTCAATAACGGCATCCACTAGAGAAAGTTGTTCTTTCAACTTCTTTTCTGCTTTTGCAATATGACCGGGATACCAGTGTATGTGAAGCTTATCTTTTTTCAATTTTTTCCTTGATACGAGTTGCCTTACCTGAACGTTCTCTCAAGTAGTAAAGTTTAGAACGTCTTACATCACCTTTTCTAAGAACAGTAATTTTGTCAATTCTTGGAGAGTTTAGTAAGAATACACGTTCTACGCCAACGCCTTGAAATACTTTTCTAACTGTAATAGTTTTGTTAACACCTGAACCGTGTTTTTTAATAACAGTACCTTCAAAAGCCTGGATTCTTTCTTTGTTACCTTCAACGATTCTTACGAATACTTTAACAGTATCACCAGGATTTGCATCCGGTGTGTTTTCTTTCAAATAAGATTTTTCTAATTCATCAATAATAGGGTTCATTTCACAATTCCTTTATATTTTATATTTCGTACTTTTATTTAAAATTCCTTTTTTAAATCGGCGTTCCACAAATACACCGACGCACGTATAATTATCCTAAAACAAATCTCGAAAAAATTCAAGCAGTTTTTAAAATTTTGTAATATAATCCAATTATGGCAAGCGATTACAAAAAATTATTAAACAAAAATAAAAAGAAAAAATTTGCAGATCCCAAAAACATGGGGGTAAATATTGATAAAAACGAGTATTACGAAATAATACTCTCAAATTCAGCCCACCCAGAAAAGATTAAATAAATGTTCTTGACATTAAGAAATTTTCTGTATAAGATTGATTATGCAGTCAGTCTTGATTGGCGCAACTTCAAGTAAATTGAAAACAGAATATGGGCATGTGGTACTCTGCCGAACGAGAGTTGACTAAATGTCAAGTCGAGTGAGAGGGGTAGACACGCTCTATATTGAAAACATTGAAAATTAAATATGGGCATGTGGTGGAATGGTAGACACGCTAGTCTTAGGAACTAGTGCGAAAGCGTGGGAGTTCGAGTCTCTTCATGCCCATTTATTTATAAATAAAAAGAGAAAGCACCATTATAGAGGTGCTTTTTGTGTATAAAGGTATATGTGTGATGATTACCCCGATTTCATATTATACAAACAACTATCAATCTAATTACAACCCAAATTTTACAGGTATCG
>CALEJY010000284.1 GCA_937898445.1 uncultured Candidatus Melainabacteria bacterium
CAACATAGTTCCGTTTAATTATGATAATCAAAAGAAAGCAATGTAATATTGGCGCAAGATTACATTAATTGGTTGCTTTTAATTCCCCTAACCAACTTTTTCGTTCTTTTGAGCAACTTCGTAAGTCTTGATTGAGCGTTTGCCGGTCAAGCGTTTCATAAAGTCATAATATTTTCTTGTAAAGCCGGTTGCTTTTTCTTGTTTTTCTTCCAATGCAAGAAGTTGATCTCTTGAATGTGTTCCAACTGGTACACCTACAGATTTTCTTGTTAACCATTCGCCGATTGTAGTATTTGTCAATGTAATCCAGCTCATTCCGAATAATGATTTGTGGTATTGTTTGCTGAATGTGCTATTGAACAAGTCAATCAATAATGTTTGGTAGAACAATCTTGAACCTTCCTGAACAAATCTTTCTTTGAACTTAGTTTTTGCGCCATCAACATCGTTACCGTTTGATTTCAACATAACCATGTTGTAGTTATCTGTCATCAAGAACCAGATTGTTGCGGCTAATGCTGCGGTTTTTGCAAGGTTTGAAAGTTCACTGTTTGAAACATTTGACATTGTGTCAACATTGAAAGCTTTCAAGATATTGTCTGTAACATAATCGTGGAATTGTTTTTTATCAATTTTGCCTGCAGAATATTTGTCTGCCATGTTTCCGATATTGTCAACACTTTTAGCAAGTGCAGAAATTTCGGAAGTTGATTTGGCAACTGGTTTAGCCCCTCTTTTTGTAATTGTTTGGATAGCGTCATCAACCATTTTGTAAGGCAATGAACCATATTTCCAAATAAATTTGAATGGAGCTAGTACAAAGTTTACTAGTGGCTTAACTTTTTTATCTTTTTTGCCAAGACTGATTGAGCCATCTTCGTTTGTGGCTGTTTTTGCAATGTTTTTATATTTTTCTGCTAGTGTTTCAAATCCGTTTTCTTTAAGAACATTTGTGATTTTGTCAAATTGAGTTTTAGAAATTCTGTAATCTTCAATTTGAGTTAATTGATTATAATGCTTTTTGAAGAAACCTGAGAATGATTTCCAAGCGTTGTCAACCGCATTAATTTTTCTTGCACCTTTGATAGCAAAACCGCCGGCAATAATAGTACCTACTGCTTTCATAATTGTGTTGAATGAAAGTAGAGGTTTTTGTTCTTTTGATTTGTCAGCTTTTTTGTTCTCAGAAGCTTTGAAAGACATATCAGGTTTGATTTGTGCTTCCGGTGCGTGGTTTTTAGCGTTTTCTTTTCTTGCTTGTTCAGGAGTTAATCTTGTGATGTGTTTGCCGTTGATTACACGAGAGAATGCCTCTGTTGTAAGTGTTGTTAACGCAGTCATCATCATAATTCCCATTTTGGAATTGTTGATGTATTTGTTTAACGCACCTAGTGTAACTAGTGTGATATAGGCATTAAAGCCAATTCTTGCCATTTCCTGCTTAAATCTTACTTTTTGTTCGTGAGTTGCGGAATTTTTGTCGTCATCCATCATTCTAGACAAGTTGTAAGCATCGTTAGCTAAGAAAATTGCAGGTGGCAAGCCTGAAACAAGTCTGTTCAAAGAACGTTCATGTTTTGTATCGTAATTTCCCGTTTTAGGGTCAAACATTTTTACTGAACGCTCAAACATTTTAGCAGATTTTTCTTCAACGGTTTTGTCTTTTAGACTATCCATTGTTTCAAACAAGCCTCTTAGTGAGTTTGTTTGCGCATCAACTTTTGAACGTTGTCTTATATTTTTAAATAAATCTTTTTGTAATGTATTTTGCGCCCAACCTTTGAACGGTTTGATTTTGCCTATTAATTCAACAGAGCCGTTTAGAATATCAGCTGGTAAAACTTTGAACGGATAAATCAAGCCATCCCAGATTAATTGAGGGATTGTTTTTTTGCGGAAAGAAATATTGTCGCCGTCGATTTTAACCATTTCATTAGTCAAATTTGAATCTTTTACGTGGTTCAACAATTCTTCGCCAATAGAAGATTTAATCGGGTTACCTAATTTGTCTTGCGTAATTCCCATGTGTTCACGTGAAAATTGCAAGAACTCGTTAATGCTATACTTCCCGGCTTCTTTGTAGCGAGGAGCAAATCTTAAAGCCAATCCGGTTGCTAAAAGTGCGCCTACTGTATAAAGTAGCGGTTTAATTTTGTCATCTTTTTTAGCCGGTTTTGCCGGTTGTTTAGCAGGTTGATTGACCCCACTAAAAGAAAGACCTTTAAAAGATAAATCGTTTAGATTACTTTTTAAAGGTCTCTCGTTTATTAAATTTTTTGAAGACATGAACTCGGAAGAAAGAGGAACACGAGTTGGAGATAGCTCTCCTAGTGTCTTATGTCGTTGTTTCACTGTATCGTACGTTAATCTTCCTACTATCATGTTTTTAGTCCTTCCCGACATGTATTTTTTACTGAACATAAAATTTTGACAAGTCCATGATTACAAAAAATTTACAATATTTCATAATTAAATATTTTTAATCACTTCAAGCACTAATGACTTAAATTTTACTTTAGCTTTGTTCGCTGCATCAATTACTTCTTCGTGAGATAATTTCCCGCTTGTTTCTGAACTTGCGGCGTTTGTAATGCAACTTATGCCCAAAACATTCAATCCGCAATAATTTGCGACAATTGCTTCTGGAACAGTTGACATTCCGACTGCATCTCCACCTAATTTCCTAATTATTTTGATTTCGGCAGGAGTTTCATAACTAGGACCTGAATTTGCCCAATATACGCCTTCTTGCAATGTTATCTCTAATTTAACAGCGCATTTTTCAGCCAATTCAATCAAATGTTTTTTGTAAACCTCTGTCATATCGGGAAATCTTTCGCCTAAATTGTTGTCATTTGGACCAATAAGCGGGTTTGATCCCATGTGGTTTATATGATCTGTAATCAACATCAAATCTGCAGGTTTGTAACTTTCATTTACTGCTCCGGCTGCGTTTGTCAAAATTAGAGTTTTAACCCCCAACGCCTTCATAACTTTTACGGGATAAGTTATTTCCTGCATAGAATGTCCCTCATAATAATGGTTTCTTCCTTGCATCATAACTACATTTTTGCCGTTGATTTTTGCAAAAACTAATCTCCCCTTATGCCCTTGAACAGTAGATTTTATAAAATTGGGGATGTCGTTATAAGAAACCGCAATATCACAATATTCATCAGCCAATTCTCCCAGACCAGAACCTAAAATAATCCCGATTTCCGGTTTGAAGTTGTTTGTTTTATCATTAATAAATGCGATACTGTTCTCCATAATTAACCCCTTTTTTTCTAATGATTTTCCAAATAATAATATAATTTTTTACATAAAATGGCACAAGTATTCACTTGTGCCACAAAAAGTTTTTCTTAACCTACTAATCTGTCTTCGTCAGCTTCTGCTGCTTTTACCATAATGGCATGTTCAACAGGATTTTCTTTTTTGTAAGTAGTGTCAAAATTTTCTTCAAAATTGAAATCATCGTGAGCTTTTTTAGCTTGGTTTTCGTCTACAAGTTTTTTAGCTAATTCAGCGATTTCATACACCAATTTATATCTGTTATCAGTGTTATCGTTTAAGTCCCACGCAATTTTAATTATTTGATCCATCATAAGTTAATAAACCTCACTTTTATATTATATATTTATAGTATAATACAAAAAATATTTTGGCAAGTAGCAAAAAATCATGAGTTGTTGTATAATCGGAATATGAAAATTTTCAGCGGAATACATAAATACGTTTTGATAGAATTTGCAATATGGTTCTTTATTTTGTGTATTGCGGTTACAGGAATTAGGATACATAATTATAACAAGGAAAAATCACTTGTAACCTATCAAATATTTATGCCTGATGTTGACGGGTTGGTTGTCGGTTCGCCTGTTAAATTTATGGGGGTTCAAGTCGGATATATCGAAAAAATCCGTATTGTTCGAGAAGAAGTTTATGTAAAAATCGTTATAACTGATAACGGTGTAACTTTGCCGAAAGGTTCTGTTGCAACAGTTGAATTTAACGGAATGGGTGGTTCAAAATCATTGGAAGTTTATCCTCCATCACAAGAAAGTTTAGCTATTAACAAATTACTTGTTGTGCAACCTCCGACAAGGCTTAATGATGCTATGGGCTTACTAAGCGAAATGTTTGATAAAATAGGTTCAATCACTACGAGAATGTCTGTTTTTGCTAAAGAAACAGGCATGGATGAAGGTGATACCGGAATTGATTTGAATGAAATTCAGTCTAATATGAATATTTTTGATAAAATGATGAAAGAAGTTTCTGATATTAAGAATAAAGGAGTTGAAAATGAACAAAGAGAAAGTGAGAGTAATCAATAACCCTGTTGTACTTTTAAACTTGTGTACAATGCGTGACAAAGACACTGACAGTCAAGGGGTTAGAATTGCAACAAGAAAAATTACAAGATGTCTTTTATATGAGGCAGCAAAAAATTTGCCACTTGTGGATAAAGAAGTTACAACTCCGCTAACAACGTTTACTGCAAAAACTGTTGATCCGAATATCAATTTGATAATTTCTCCAATCTTGCGTGCAGGCTTGATTTTTACGGATGAAGCAATTGATATTTTGCCACAAGCTTGTATTAGACATATCGGAATGTACAGGGATGAAAAGACTTTAAAACCGGTTTGGTACTACAATAAAGTTCCAATGGATGCTCCAAATCCTGAAAACTTCTATATATATATTACAGATCCGATGCTTGCAACAGGAAATTCCTTAATTGAGGCGATAAAATTGTATGCAGATAAAGGTATTCCGATTGATAATATTAAAGTTATTTGTATAATAGCAGCACCTCAAGGTATTGAAAATATCCAAAAACATTATCCTGATATCGAAATTATTACTGCGGCAGTAGATGATCATTTGAACGAAAAAGGTTATATTGTTCCTGGCATGGGTGATGCCGGAGATAGAATTTTCAATACATAAGGTGCTATGCACATGGTTGTTTAGGTGTCAAAAGCAGCAGCTTTTAGTGAAAAGTGAGAAGTGAAACGTGAAAAGACCGTATCAAAAGCAGCTAGGCAGCTAAGAAGTGAAGCAGTTAAGCGAAATAAAGTCCTCCCTTGTGAGGTGAGGATTTAGGTGGGTGCTATCCCGAAAGGGGAACTCCAATCCTTCCACCGCAAGCGATCACCCTTCCCTCAAGGGAAGGAAGAATTATCTTTCGAAATGGACTATGCCTCCATACATCTTTGCCTCTTTGCATCTAATAATTATTCATACGACATTGCCACTTCTTCTACATGTTTCACCGCATATACTGCCGCAACTGCGCCATCTGAGGCTGCCGTTATAACTTGTCTTAACGGAGTATTTCTGACATCCCCAACCGCAAAAACACCATCTACAGAAGTCGCCATCGTTGTATCGGTTATAATAAAACCATTTCTATCCTGCTCCAACTGCCCATTAAAATCCATCACATTCGGAACAATTCCGATATAAGGAAACACTCCATCAGTCATTAAAATTGTTTCATTTCCGGTTTTAACATTCTCCAAAACAACCGAATTTACAGTATTTTCTCCTCTAATCTCTTTTACAACACTATCCCAAACAAATTCAATTTTATCATTTTTGAAAGCTCGTTCTTGAATTATTTTGTCAGCTCTCAATTCATCTCTCCTATGCACAACATAAACCTTTGAGGCGAATTTTGTCAAATACATAGCTTCTTCAATCGCTGAATTTCCGCCACCGACAACCGTAACAACTTTATCTTTATAACCGCACAATAGCTTACACCTCTGCCAACAAATTCTTTCTCACCCTTAACGCCCAATTTCATTGGTTGTGCGCCTGTCGCAATAATAATCGTTTTTGCAGAAAATTCAAACTCTTTTGTATAAATCTTTTTTGCCAACAAATCAACTTTTTCAATCTCCTGCATAGGAAATTTCTTTACCCCGAATTTGTCCGCATGTTCTTCAAATTTTTCCATCAAATCATATCCGCCAACTACCTGAAATCCCGGATAATTTTCTAATTCCAAGTAATTTGAAGGCTGACCGCCAAACATATTTTTGTCAATAATAGCAGTAGACACCGCACCCCTTGCGGCATAAATCGCAGCAGAAAGACCGGCTGGTCCACCACCCAAAATAATCGTATCAAAATTCAATTTTTCCATAACCTAATTCCCTGTAATGCTTGTGCCTGAAATCTTTTCCCCAGCAAGAAGATAAATTGCGGTATCTTTTTTAATCAACGAATTATCTCTGATAGAAAAAGTTTCAAGCGTAATATAATTTACACCCGTAAATTTATCCCCATTAAGCTTTAAATCTACCGTATCAGTAAGTTTTTTGTTTCCATCGTAATCCCCTGTTTTTGTAAATCTAATCAAATTTCCGTCTACATAATCCAGTTTTACGTCGGCATTAGCCCCAGTAAACGGGTTTTCTAAATAAATGACGTTACCGGTACGAGATAAGTTCCAAAAATCTACTGCTTGAGGTTTAAAATATGCAGAACCTGATTGCTTATCTAATTTTGCAACAACCCTCCAACTTCCATAAAACGAATTTGGAACGCTTCCGACAGTTGAAACTCCGGCTTTTAAAGTTTCTGCCAAAACAGGAATTCCGAACAACAAAATTAATATAACAAATATTTTTTTCAACATATTTATCATTTAATTATTTTACAACAATTTTCAATATTTTGCACATACTAAACAAAAAATAGCCAAATAGAGCTAAATCATAGCCATTTTAGCTTGCAATGTTTGCGCAGATTCCTCATAACCTGCTCTACCCATCAAGGCGTATGTGTAATTTTTAGCCTGCTCAACACCCGGTTGGTTAAATGTATTGATATTGTACAATTCTCCTGCAATAGCGGTTTGAACTTCCAACATATAAAGCAATTGAGCGACATTATAACCATCAACTTTATCCAAAGTAATCGTCACGTTCGGTCTGTTGTAATCAGTCAAAGCAACTTTTGTAGAGTCTGCTTCCGCATTCATCAACTGATTAATTGTTTTTCCGCCCAAATATCCAATACCTGTGTATTCAAAGATATTAGGAATTTCCAAATTATTGTCAAACTCAGCAACTCTAATAAAGTTGATAACTTTGTCATTAGGTCCTTCGTTGTACAATTGAATTTGTGAGTGCTGATCTGTTGCACCTAAAGCCTTAATCGGAGTTGGTCCGATATGAACATCATTTCCGTCTTTGTCTTTATTTTTACCCAAAGATTCTGCCCACAATTGAACATACCAATCAGAAACATATTTCAAACGGCTTGAATAAGGCATCATTACAGACAAATTCTTACCTTTTTGCGTATCCATCAAATAATGAATTAGTGCATTTTGAGCAGCGATATTTTCATTAATATCAGTGTTCTTCAATGCCAAATCCATGTCCTTGATACCGTTCATAATTTCATCAATATCAATTCCGACAAGTGCAAGCGGAACTAAGCCAACGGCAGAAAATACAGAAAATCTTCCGCCAACATCATCTGGAACAACAAAAGTTTTGTAACCTTCTTGTTCAGCGATTTGTCTTAAAATGCCTGTTTTTTTGTCAGTTGTCGCAACCAAATTATATCTGTAATTTGACCCCAATTCTTGTTCTAAAATATTTTTAACAATCATAAACTGCGACATAGTTTCAGCAGTCGAGCCTGATTTTGTAATCACGTTAACAAGAGTTTTTTTCAAATCCAAAACTTCAAACAAACCTGTAATAGTGTCAGGGTCAATATTATCTAAGAAAAAGATACGAGGCAAACCATTTCTTTGTTCTGGGGTAAGCAAATTCCAATAAGGTTTCAATAAAGCTTCTGACAACGCCATTCCGCCCAATGCAGAACCGCCAATTCCCAATACAAGGATATTATCAAAACGCCCTTGAACCATAGAGGCATATTCTTTTACGTACCAAAGAGTTTCTTCGTTATAGCCTAAATTCATCCACTGTAACCACTGACCGGGTTTGTCTTTTCTTTTGTTCAAATCAGAAATGATATGAGCAATAGTATCTTTATATTTTGCAAACTCTTCTTGAATATTCAGCCCATTATCGTTCCCAATAATATTTGCGTCAGTATTACGGTAGTCTAGTCTAATCATCTTTACTCCTTAAAATACCCTATCTCTCTCTTAACTAATAAGTACACTTTATACACTTATTATATCTCGTAAAGATTTGAATACAAGGTAATACGGGAGTTTTTAATAATTATTTACCATGGATAATCACTCTTTATCTCCCAACCATCACTCATAATCAATGCCGCACACCACATACCACGACCGGATTTGTTGCATTGATAAGCTTCGTTACTTGGTCCATTACGTAAAACATTTCTATCTGATCTTTTTATAGAATATATCTCATAATCATTCCAATGATATGGTTGAACTCCATCAGGAGTAATAGTAAACACAAATAAATCATTTCCTAACTTGTTAGGTTTCTTGAAACCATTCAAATCAACAAGAATTGTTGTTTTCTTTGAAGTTGCTTTGCTACTATCTCCCATTGTACTTAAAAATATTTGCGCACCAGAAGATAGAGTAACTATACGAGCATTTACATAAAGAGGCTTAAATGCTTGTTCAACCGTTCCACCGGGATTTTTATAAACAATATCATTATTATAAGCAGTACTTATAGATTGAGACCCAATCTTAACAAAATTACTCAAATAAGTATTAAAAAAGTTTTCAGCTGACAATGTATAATCCCAATCTATCATATCACCGTTTTGACTAGCACTCAACTGAGCAGCTTGAGATAATTCTGAATAAACCTTTTTCAATTGAACTACAGTTTGTTTCTTTCTGTAATTTGTTATCAAAGTTGGCATAGTCATAGCCGCAACAACACCGATAATTCCGAGAGTGATTAATACCTCTGCCAATGTGAAAGCAGTTTTTCTTAGTGAAAAGTGAGAAGTGAAACGAGAAAATACCGTATCGTTAAAACTACTACCCTCTCTCTCTGTGAGAGGGTTGAATTTCTTAGTGAGTTGTAACGAACTTAGAAATTCGGGAGAGGGTTCAATATCAACATTGATAGACCCTGAATCAAGTTCAGGGTGACATGTTAAATTACCTCTACTATTATAATTGTCAATTCGCATAGCATCTTCTATGAATGTAAAAGCTTTTAATTTCATAACATCTCCTCATTTTTACTGTATATATACAGGTTTTATTATTAGTATAATTCTTATACTGTATATATGCAATATAAAAACGAAAAAACGTTACAATTAATTAAAGAGTTGGGTAATATAATTAAAGAAGAACGGCAAGCAATAGGGAAATCCCAAACGATGCTTGCGTATGAATATGAACTTGATTCCGGCAATTTATGCAGAATAGAAAACGGAAAAATTGAAGCAAAAATTTCAATGTTATGGAGAATTTCTGAAAGTTTAGAAATTCCTTTATCATCTTTAATCAAAAAATTAGAAGAAAAGTTGGGAAAAGATTTTTTTATTATCGAAAAGTAATTTTAAACTAAATTGATTATAATAGTAAACAATTTCCTCCCTTATGAGGGAGGATTTAGGTGGGTGCTAAAATAATTCTTGATTTCCCCCTCTCTCGTGATTGTAATTCACTTCGCTCAAACAACCACTCTCTCTCCCCCCAAGAGAGAGTAAATTTCTTTTTCCGTAACAGACCTCGCATCCAAGCATCTTTGCATCTAGGCATCTTAAAAACTCTTTTACACCCCAACCTTAGTTTTTGGCATTCTACGATTTTTCTGTTTTTCTTCAAGACGTTTTTGTCCGTATCCGTAAGTCGCAT
>CALEJY010000285.1 GCA_937898445.1 uncultured Candidatus Melainabacteria bacterium
AATTAAGCATTGTAATCTAATTTATTTCCAACATTTTTATTTTTGATAGCTTGCGCTTGTATTCTCAAACTTTCAGCTTTTGATGCAACTTTATAATCCTGACTTGAAGGATCAGACGGAGCCATCGCAGCTCTTATTACAGTATTTGCATCATTAATCGTCTTTTGCGGATTATTCGGATTAAGTGCAGGCATCTTAATATCAACATGACCACCAACCGGAATTCCGTCATTATTCTTTTCTATAACAATTGAACCTGCCAAAGAGCCACCTGCAGCTTTGTGAGCAGCTTCATGTGCATAAATTTGATCATAGTTTTTTCTAATCAAAGCTTCTTTTTGAGCTTTTTGTTGCTCTTTTTGCTTTTCTATAGGATTAGAGAATTGGTAAAATAAGTTAATTCCAGCCATATTTATACCCTCATACACATTACCTGCTATAATTGTAGCACATTTTTTAGAACTTTGCAAGAGGTTTTTTATTTACCATGGATAATCTTTACTAATCTGCCATCCATCAAAATAAATCAATGATGAACAGTAATATTTTTGAGTTTTGCATCTATCAACAAGTTGTTCTCTACTATAAGGCATATAAGTAAATTCAAGAGGTACAGTCCCTCCATTCCATAAAGTAAATGAATGCCTTCCATCAACCGATCCTGCAGCACTGTAAGTATTGTCGATATCTTTACAATATTTATATTCTGGACAAAAAATAACATAAGAATTAGCTTCTACCCCCGTTTCATTCGGTGCAACATAAGTTTTTTGAAAATAAGCCCCTGAACCATTTGCATATTCGACCAACAACCCCTTAGTTAACTTTGTCATATTTACAGTTTTCACGTAAGGCAACCAGTACTGTTTATAAAATTTTTCGATATCATCAGGGTTATAAGCTTTTACCTCTTTTGGCTGCATTTCGACAAAATCGCCTTCCATAATATCTTTGTCACGCATTTTTGCCGCCTGTTGCATCATGCTACTGAAATGTTTTAATCTTGTCACTGCCAACTTTTTCTGATAATTATTGATTAAACTCGGCATCGTCATCGCCACAACAACTCCGATAATTCCGAGAGTGATTAGAACCTCTGCCAATGTAAAGGCAGTTCGTTTAAGTGAAAAGTCCGTATCGTTATGAATAAGTGAATGGTGAGTGGAGAATAGTGAGTTGACCTTATCAGCAAAGTTGTTTTGGTGCATATTACCAACACTTCCTTCTTTCCCCTCGCCCCTTGTGGGAGAGGGAGCAGTTCTTTGCGAATGTATATGAGCATTAGAAATGCGGGTGAGGGGTTCTAAGATTGTATTAGCAACATTGATAGACCCTGAAAAACTTTTTAGATAATCAGTACAAATATCACCAACATTGTCACAGAGGGCTACGTGCGTAGCACCAATCTCATCTTTTTCATTATGAATGAGATTACTACGTCGCTCATCGCTCCTCGTAATGACTGTTTCACTGGATTGCTTCGCATTCGCTCGCAATGACGAACACACATTACCAACTATGCGATACTTCGGACTTTTGTCCTCAGTATGACAATTTTTATTTCCGTAATCGACTTTGCCTCTATGCATCTTCGCATCTATGCATCTTAAGTTGTCACTATGAACTACGTGCGTAACATCATTGATAGCACCTCTTATATTCTTTTTATACTTCATACAAGCTCCTTTTGTTCTCTTTTAGACTACATACATTTTATATAATAACATATAAAATAATTTTGTGAACAATAAGGCTACAAAAATTTTACAATTAGGCAGAAATATTTATAAATTCAGAAAAGAAAGAGGCTTTTCTCAAAACACTTTTGCCGAAATGTTAGAAATCTCAAGAGAACATCTTGCAAAAATTGAAACTGCCAAAAGATGCGTTAGCTTGGGATTGTTATTTGATATCGCAGAAAAACTAGATGTTCCAATAAAAGATTTTTTCGATTTTTAAATCATTTTAATATTAAAAAAGCCCGAAATATTCGGGCTTTTTAATTTTTATCTATTTATTTTTTGTTTTTACCGGTTCTTTCATAGAAGTCTTCAATAAATCCGGTATTAAATTTTCCACTCATAAATACAGGATCTTCAATAATCGCCTGATGGAACGGAATTGTTGTTTCTACACCGGTAATAACATATTCCTTCAAAGCTCTATACATTCTGCGACGAGCTTCATTTCTTGTTCTACCCCAACAAATCAATTTTCCAATCATTGAATCATAATATGGTGGGATTGAATAATCTTGATATGCGTGCGAATCAACTCTTACACCAAATCCACCCGGAGTAACGTATCCAGTAATTGTTCCAGGATTTGGCATAAAATCTTTTTCTGGATTTTCAGCATTGATACGACATTCAATAGCATGACCTCTCAACATAATATCGTCTTGAGTGAAATCAAGTTTTTCACCTGCTGCAACCATAATTTGTTCTCTAACCAAATCAACATTAGAAATCATTTCTGTTACACAGTGTTCAACCTGTATTCTTGTATTCATTTCCATAAAGTACCATTTACCGTCGTGGTCTAGCAAAAATTCGCAAGTCCCGGCACTTTCGTAATTAATAGCTTTTGCCGCTCTAACAGCTGCTGCACCCATTTCTTTACGAGTAGCTTCATCAATAGCAGGTGACGGAGCTTCTTCCAACAATTTTTGGTGTCTTCTTTGGATAGAACAATCTCTTTCACCTAAGTGAACAACATTACCATATTGATCGGCAAGAATTTGAACCTCAATATGACGAGGGTTTTCCAAGAATTTTTCAGCATAAACATCAGGATTACCGAAGAAGTTTTGAGCTTCTGATTGGCAAAGGCTCATATTTACATCAACTTCTTCGTCAGATCTACAAATTCTCATACCTTTACCGCCACCACCGGCAGTTGCTTTCAAGATAATCGGATAACCAACTTTATGTGCAAATTCTTTTACTTCTTCAGGTGTTTTCAAAATTCCAGTACCCGGAGTAACAGGAACATTGTTTTCAATCATTGTTTTGCGGGCAGTAGCTTTATCACCCATTTTTCTCATAGCTTCAGCAGTCGGTCCGATAAATTTAATACCGTGTTTTGCACAAATTTCAGCAAAATCAGCTCTTTCAGACATAAAGCCATATCCAGGGTGAATTGCATCAGCACCAGAAACGATTGCAGCTGAGATAATTGCAGGAATACTCAAATAACTTTTAGCACTTTGAGCAGGTCCGATACAATAAGCCTCAGTAGCTAACCTTACGTGAAGTGAGTTTGCATCAGCTTGAGAATAAATCGCAACAGTTGGAATACCAATCTCTCTGCAAGCTCTTATAATTCTTACCGCAATCTCACCGCGGTTTGCAATCAATACTTTTCTAAACATCTTTTTCCTATCCCTATAAAAAGTGAAAAGTGAATTAAAAATTCACCTTTCACTAAAATTTTTACTTAATTATTCTATATACATCAAAACTTGACCAAATTCTACAGGTTGACCGTCTTCTACACAGATTTCGGTAACTTTTCCTGAAAAATCAGATTCAATTTCATTCATAAGTTTCATAGCTTCAACGATACAAACAACATCGCCTTCTTTAATTGTTTGACCAACTTTAACGAAAGCATCAGCATCAGGAGATGGTGCTGAATAGAACGTTCCTACCATTGGAGAAGTTAAAGCTTTTCCTTTATGAGCAGCCTCTTGAGTAGCAGCAGGAGCTGCAGCCGGAGCAGGCGCATTTGCAGGAGCTTGAGGAGCTGCAACTGCAACAGGTGTAGCTGCCACGCCCATAACTTCTTTTCTTAAAGTAATAGCTTGCTCACCATCTTCAAGAGAAATCTCTGTTAAAGAATTATCAGCTAAGACTTTTGCTAATTTTTCTACATAATCTATATCAAATTTCATTATTTTTTTGCCTTTCATTTTTAGTGAAACAAGAAAAGTGAGAAGTGAAAAGTCCAAATAGATGCTATGCTCTAAATAAACATTTAAACTTTTAAGTAAAGTTTTCACCTTTCATGTACAACTTTTCGCTCGCACTAAGCTCTATCAAGATACTCGTTAGTTCTTGTATCAACTCTAATTTTATCTCCGTTTGAGATAAAGAATGGAACGTTAACTACCGCACCTGTTTCAAGAGTAGCAGGTTTTGTACCACCTTGAGCAGTGTTACCCTTTTCAGATGGAGGAGTATCAGTTACTTCAAGAATAACGTGAGCAGGAAGATCTACACCGATAATTCTTGCATCGTGCATAAGAACTTGAACAACCATATTTTCTTTCAAATACTTGATACCATCGCCGATTTGCTCTTCAGTCAATTGAAGTTGTTCATAAGTTTCGTTATCCATCATAACGTATTCTTTACCTTCTTTGTAAAGATATTGCATTTCACGTCTGTCAAGCATAGCTTTAGCAACTTTTTCACCGGCACGGAATGTTTTTTCAACAACCTGACCTGTTTCAACGTTTTTAAGTTTAGAACGAACAAACGCAGCACCTTTACCCGGTTTTACGTGTAAAAATTCAACAACAGACCATAAACCGTTGTCCAATTGTAGCGTTAAGCCTGTTTTTAAATCGTTTACTGAAATCATATTTTTCCCCTTATTAATATAATAATTCTGTTTTATATGTCGATAATACCATAAACATGTAAAACTTCAAATAATTGTTACAATTCAAAAGAAAAATATTAACAAATTTTGAATAAATTAATTAGCTTACGTTTTTTGCTATAAATCTTTTTGTGTTAAAATTTTCCTATGGCAGAAGGACAAATTTACAAAATTCATTCTGATTTCTACTACGTTGATGACGGAATTAAAACTCACGAATGTAAGATTAGAGAAGTTCTAAAAAAGCAACGTGAAAAAATTCTCGTTGGAGATTTTGTGGAATTTGAAAATGGGGTTATTAAAAACATAATTCAAAGAAAAAATTATATAAAGCGCCCTAGTGTAGCCAATATCGACCAAATTATAATCGTTTCTGCGCTAAAAGAACCAGATTTAGACTTACACCAACTAAATAGATACATTTCTTTAGCAAAATATTTCAAAATCCCAACAGTCCTTTGTTTCAATAAAGACGACCTAAAATGGGATAAACATTTAAGTTCAAGTATCAAAAACATATATGAACCACTAGGCTACAAAATTGTTTACACATCTGCAACAGAACACAAGGGTTTAAAGAACTTTGAAAAACTTTTAGAAGGCAAAACAAGCGTTCTTTGCGGAAATTCCGGTGTCGGCAAATCAAGTCTAGTCAATTCAATTAATCCAAATTTGAATTTAAAAACCAAACAGGTTAGTGAAAAAACTCAACGAGGAACCCACACAACTCGACATTGCGAAATTATAAAAATAAATGATACCTCTCGAATTGTTGACACACCAGGTTTTAGCAACGCAAGATTTGATTTTCTACTTCCTGCGGATGTTGATTTGTTATTCCCAGAAATTGCACAATTCAGAGATGAATGCAAATATTCTGACTGCTTACACATAAACGAAGATGGTTGTAATGTTTTAAACAATATAGAAAAAATTGCACCTACAAGATACGAAAGCTATCTTGCGTTTATTGATGAGGCGAAAGAATACAAAGAAAGAATTAAATACGAAGGCAAAAAACAAGAACATTCTAAAAAAATTGTTCACAACAGACAAATTGCCAAAATAAGCGAAAAGAAAAGACAAAGCGCAAGAAATACACTTAAACAACAGATTTATAAAGAAATAGACGAAGGACAAGAATTATGAAAATGACCGAATATATAGATTTAGTAAATAAAAAAATAGACGAATTTATGCCGATTTGTTATCCGCAAAAGATTTTCAAATCAATGAAATACACTGTAACCCTTCCGGGCAAAAGACTTCGCCCTGTTATGTGTCTTGAAACTTGCAGAATGTTCGGCGGAAATTATGAAGATGCAATTCCAACAGCTTGCGCAATTGAAATGCTACACTCTCAAACCCTTATCCACGATGATTTACCTTGTATGGATAACGATATGTACAGACGTGGTCAACTAACAAACCACATGGTTTTTGGAGAAGCTCATGCAGTCTTAGCCGGAGATGCTCTTTTAACATTTGCGCCACAAATTATATTAAAAAATTCAAAAAATTTGGGAGCAGAAAAATTAATAAAAATTATGGAAGAATATTTTCAAGCTGCCGGAGCTTATGGAGTAATCGCCGGTCAGGTCGTTGATATTGAGAGTGAAAAATTAATGCAAGCTTTTGAATACGGGAAAGATGATGAGCAATTACCGGAAATTCTTGATTATATCCACACCCACAAAACTGCCGATTTATTCAAATTAGCGCTAAGAACTGGGGCTATAATTGCAGATACGACAGAAAAACAGCTTGAAGATATAACAGAATTTGGTCAAGTTTTGGGTGTAGCTTTTCAAATCGCAGATGATATTTTAGACGAAACTTCTACATTTGAAGAAATGGGCAAAACAATGGGAAAAGATAAAGAGGAAGGGAAATTGACCTACACATCTCTTTATGGATTAGAAAAAGCTAAAAAAGATTTGAACGAATTAATTGACAAATGTTATGACATTTTAAACAGAAATAATTTAAAATCAGAAGTTTTTGAACAAATATTGGAAAAAATCAGGATTAAATAAAGATTATTCCATTTTTTTTAAGCTTGTGATATACTAAACACATACATAGAAAAAAGAGAGTAGGATTTTAATGACAACAAGTATTATCAATACTGGATACGAAGCACTTTCAGCCGGAATTTTGGCTGCGTTTTTTGCACAAGTAATAAAGTTTTTTATTTTTACAATTAAGACAAAAAAAGTTAATTTCAAAATTTTTACAACAACAGGCGGAATGCCAAGTTCTCACTCTGCAGGGGTTATGGGATTAGCAACTTCTGTTGGAATTATTGAAGGTTTTGATTCTGTATTTTTCGCAATAGCAATCGGTTTTGCATTAATCACAATGTACGATGCAGCCGGTGTTAGACGTGCTGCGGGCAAAACAGCAGCTTGTTTAAACAGAATGATGGATGATTTTTACAAACATGACGTTCAAGCTATCG
This sequence comes from uncultured Candidatus Melainabacteria bacterium, assembly GCA_937898445.1. Classification (GTDB taxonomy): domain Bacteria; phylum Cyanobacteriota; class Vampirovibrionia; order Gastranaerophilales; family Gastranaerophilaceae; genus Stercorousia. Next base: position 7,070 of record CALEJY010000285.1, read on the forward strand.
GCGGAAAACTAAAAGAACTTTTAGGTCATACACCATTTGAAGTTATTATGGGCGCACTTTTCGGGATTGTTTTCTCATACTGCTACCACTACCACTTTTTGTTAGGATAATAAAATTTTGTAAATAGTATTGCCTTTTTTTGTTATTTGTGTAATAATTTCGGTATAAGGGCTTATAGAGAAATCTATATCCGGAAGTTTGTACCCTTAGTGGAAAAAGAAAGAGATACTCGTTAATGAGTGTTAAGCAACAGGAATTTAATTACAAATTTATAAAAGAAAATGCAAGTGCCGGTAGCTGGCGCAGAGGTTATGAATACCATCTAAAAGATATGGTATTTGATTCGTATCCTGAAAAAAACTTTTACATGGCAAAAGTAAAAGGAAATTTTCAGGATCATTATAATACAGATTTAATTTTCAAAAAAAACAAAGTTGAGGCAAGATGTAATTGTCCACTTAAAGAAGAATGGTGTAAACATGCAGTAGCCGTTGCTTTAAAAGCGATTGACGAACATGCTTATGAAGACTGGTTAGAAACTAAATATGGCCTGGAATTTGAATTTCCTGATGAAAATACGGCTTTGACAGAAGAACCGCAAGGGAGTTACTTATTTCATTTCAATTCCAAAAGAAAAGCTAACTTTTTCTCAGTTTTGGTCCGTTCAAGAGAAACCGGCAAGGTTGTAAGACAAATTGAGCCAATTTTGAGAGCGTTGATTGAAGCTCAAAAACAAAACCCTGATTTTGAATTAAACAATTCTCAAAAAGTTGAAGTGGCGATATTCCAACAATTGTTAACTGTTTCAAGACAAGATAAAAAAGCCGGTTGGTATGATATCCCGATTACAAAATTCGGACCGATGTTTACATTGTTATCAAAGGCCGATGAGGTTCTTGACGAAAAAACAAAAGAAAGATTAAAATTTACTGACGAAGAATGGAAGCTTGTTCTAAATGTAAACACAGGTGCGCAAGGTACAATTCTTTTGTCACTAGAATGGAAAAGACCTGATAAAGACGATGTTTATCCATTTGAAGAAGTTCGTTATTTTTCAAGACATTTGAAATGGGGAAGATATAAAAACATAATTTTCCCAACAAATATTGCGATGAACTCTTTGCCTCAAAATATTTTGAAATCGTCTTTTACAGATTTGAAAGATGCAGATGGCGGAAAATTTATCTACGAAGAACTTCCAAAACTCCAAGAAATTATGGAGGTTGAAATTGCTGATAATATCAGCCAATTAATGTTGACTGAACGCCCACCGTTAAACATTGTCACACTCGGAATTGATTACGACCAGTCATTGAAAGCTTCATTGGAATTTGAATATGATGGAGTTGTTGTTCCATATTCTAAAACAACTGCAGAAAAAGCTCCATATATTACAATCAAAAAACCAGGAGAAGATCTTGTTTATTGGGTAAAAAGAAATCTTAAACATGAGCAAGAAGCATACCAAATGCTATTGGCTTGCCGTTTTGTTCCGATGCAGACAAATAACCTTGCTTTAGAAAAAGAAAATGCAATTGATTTTTACAACTATTACATAAAACAAGCCGGTGAAGGTTGGAAGTTTGTAGAAAAAGACGATATGAATTTCTTCAAACTTATGGATGATCCGTTTAAATTATGTGCAAAAATCGACTTTTCAGAAGAAGCGGAAGACAGTTTTGAAATCTTTTTATACGGTCAAGTTGGAGAAGAAATTATTAACTTTGACGAGGTTTACGAAACTATTCAAAGTGGCGAAAAATATAGCAGAATAAGGAGTTTAGGTTTTGTAGAATATCCTGCTCAAGATATTTATTCAATAATGCGAGCATTCAATTCATTTGATGTTTACAGAAATAATGATAACAAATATATTGTAAAAACATATCGAGCTGGCTTAATTAACGAGCTTAAAAACCTCAATGTAGAACTAGTTTTAAGCGAAAAATTCGAAAACTTCTGGAAACAGATGTCAAACTTCTCAACATCAGAAGATTTGAAACTCCCAGAAGGCATTAATGCTGAATTTAGAGAATATCAAACAAAAGGTTTTGGTTGGCTTTGGTTTATGTATAAATATGGGCTAAACGGAATTTTGGCGGATGATATGGGGTTAGGTAAAACTCTCCAAGCTCTTGCTGTTGTGCAAAAAGCTAAAGAAGAAGACGGTTCTATGCCGGTTCTTGTAATTTGTCCGACAACAGTTGTTTTCAACTGGGAATCAGAAATTCAGAAATTTGCGCCATCGCTTACAACTCTAAAACTTGCAGGTGTTGAAAGAAAACAATTCTTTAAAGAAATTCCGAATTATGATGTCGTAATCACAAGCTATGCTTTAGTTAGACGTGATATCAATAAATTAAAAGAATACAATTTCAGATACGTAATTTTGGATGAATCTCAAAATATTAAAAACGCAATGTCACAAACTGCTCAAGCGGTTAAAAAGTTGCAAGCATCACACAAACTTGCGCTATCAGGTACTCCGATTGAAAACAAACTTGAAGAATTGTGGTCTGTATTTGATTTTCTTATGCCGGGATTTTTATTTAGTATGGCAGAATTTAATTCTCGCTATGTTAACCCGATTATGGAACGTCAGGATAAAACAGTTGAAAAACGTTTAAAATTACAAATTTATCCATTTATCTTACGTCGTATGAAACGAGATGTAGCAAAAGATTTGCCGGATAAGGTTGAAAACATTGCTTACTGTGAACTTACAGACGAACAAAGAGATT
>CALEJY010000286.1 GCA_937898445.1 uncultured Candidatus Melainabacteria bacterium
GAAGCGGGCATGTCATAACCAACAACAGGGCTATTAAAGATATATACTTTTTATTTCTCAAAAAATCTCTACCTTAAAAACTTCAATTAACTATCCTAAAAATATTATATCATAAATTAAAAAAAGTGGAAGATGTAAATTATAATAAACATCTTTTATAAATATCGTTTTTATTTAATTTATATAATTCAGCCAAAATTACTGATATATCCTTGTCTTTGAACCCTTTCTTTTTTAACAAAGAAATTTTTTCGTCAATGTCAATATCGTTACAATTTAGATTTTCTCTAAAAACAAGTCCGACAATTTCGCCTTTCAAAACGTTGTTTTCAAAATGTTCAATAACATTTTCTGCGCTATCAATAACAATTTCTTCAAAAACTTTTGTAAGTTCTCGCCCGATTGCAACTTTAGAATTTGGTCGAATTTCTTTGATGATTTCTAGAGTGTTTAAAATTCTGTTTGGAGAATCATAAAACGCCATATCAGTTGATTTGTATGTTTTTAAAAGATTTTCTATTTGAGTTTTTGTTTTTGGCAAAAATCCGACAAATGTGAAATCTTCTCCCTCTCTTGGAACTTGAGATAAAAATGTTGCAACCGCATTAGCTCCCGCAAGAGATGTTACAGAAAAATTATGTTTCCTTAATTCTTCTACAATAACCGCTCCCGGATCGCAAAAAAGTGGAGTTCCTGCGTCAGAAACAAGTGCAATTTTTTTGCATTCGTTCAACAGTTCAAGGAAATAATCCACACGTTCTTTTTCGTTAAACTTGTGATAAGAGACGCATTTCGTCCTTATGTCATAGTGATTTAATAACTTTTGAGTTACTCTCATGTCTTCACAAGCAATAATATCAACACTTTTTAGTGTTTCTATTGCACGTAAAGTAATATCGCCTAAGTTTCCGATAGGTGTCGGAACTATGTAAAAATCATATTCTTTCATAATTTAATTATATGTTAAACATGAAATTTTAATAGTTTAAACCTACGAGCTGAACATTGTGAATACTTTTTCAACGTTCTTGCTAATCAAGTTTTTAACCGTATCGTATTCTGTTGTTAATGAAGATAACTCTGTATCAATATTTTTCATTTTAAGTTCAAGAGTTTCTTCTTTATAATTCAATTTAGTTTTCTTAACATTGTATTCTGCTTCGGCTTGAGCGATAGCATCATCATCGGTTACTTCTGCAATATGACCGCTTGCGGTATAATGACCTTGATAGAAATAGCCGTCAGTGTTTAGAGTAGAAACAAACAATTGACCGTTTTTCAAAGCGTGAGTTAGATATTCTTGGTCATTAATGTTTTCCATTACTTTTTTATCAGTACAAGCTCCGTTCATACAGATTTGGTTATACAACATGTTATAAAAATCTGCGTTCAAACTTGATTGTTCTGTTGTAGCATTATCATTTTTAAGTACAAAGTAATATGTTAAATCATCTGTTACATAATTACTTTTCTTTGTAGACGTTTTATCTACGCCATAACCGGAATCATTGCCTTCCACTGCTATTGCAAAGTTTGTCAAGAATGATTTCAACATGTTTGTTAAACTTACTGATGAAATATTTTGGTTTGATTTGGCAATAGTGTTAGACCCTTGAGCTGCAGAAATTGCATTAGAAACAGCTGCGTAAGTTGTGCCTCCGCTTGAATCTACTGCATAGTTTTTATTAAGTTGAAGTTTTGAAAACTCGTAAGCTTGGTTCAATGCGCTTTCAGAAGTAGCATCAACATTTAAGCCTTTAACGTTAGCACTTTCGCCTAAACCAAATTTTGCTGCCATACCATTCAAAACTTTTTCTGCAATTGTTGCCAACGCATCTGACCCCATTACACCTGTCATTTCGTATTTGCCACTCAACAAGTCGCCTAAAGTTAATTTCTCAATATCTTGTCTTGAAAGAGCATTTCCTGATTTGGTGATAATGATTTTACCGTTGTCATCTTTGGTTGATGGTGAAGTTGTTGTGCAGAATGTTTTGTTAAATTCTTCGTCTGAAACTGTTCCATCTGTATCTGCTTTTGCAAGAAGTGAAATTACATCAAGTGCATAAATTGATTTGCCATCAGCATCTTTTGCATTTTGCATATATGTGATGAAAGTATTAGTTGTCATTGCGTTAGTCAAAGTTTTGTCAATGATTTCTCCGCCAATACCTGATTTTGTATAACCATCTTCTCCAAGATCATATATTGATTGAATTGTAGAAGGATCTGCCAATCCTTGTACTCCCAATTGGTATAAGAATGCGTTACGAGAACCTCCTGTAGTTGCATCTGTTGTTCCAACGGTAAATAAACCGTTTGGAGTAGTTGTCTTTCCATCCGCAGAGGTGATTTTTGCAATTGGATTTCCTTGTTCATCAATAATGCCGGCATTTATAGCGGTATTAAACATAGTTTCAGTCAAAACAATTCTACCTTGAGAATCTGTGATTAAATAAGGATCATATTCGTTCAAGGCAGAAGGTGTCATCATCAATCCGTAAGACAAATTGTAAACATCTCCGGTTCCGTCGCAATTGTTGTCAGCATCCCATACAAGTTTAGTCGCATTCAAAGAATTTTGGTATTCTTGAGCTGCGGCTTGCTGGTCACGAGTAACAGAAAGCTTTTGTTGCGCAATTTGCATTGATTCAAATTCGCAATTCATCTTTCTTGCTGTTATCGCTAGAAATCTTGCTTGTGAAGCTGCCAATCCCATTGTATTAACGCTTTCCTTTCGATTTTACTTAGTAACTTACATGTCTATTACTCGTATTGACGGCATTTTGACGTGAAAACTTTAATATATATAGAATAATGTTACAAATTCGTAATAATCTTAAAATATTTCCCCGATACCGACTTCGCATCTATGCATCTTCGCATCTAATCTGCTTTTTTACTTCAAATCAATCAACAAATCATAAATTTTATCAATTTTATCTTTTATTTCCGAAAACTGTTCTTTCAAATCAATAAAACTATTCATTGTAACAAATTTTTCTTCAATTTCGTCAATAATTTCTCTATGCTTTTTCTCTAATTGTTCCGGTGTAACAAAAATTTTTTGTTGAATAAAAAACATTAAGACAACAATTATAATAGGTGAATATTCAATAAATTTATCCATTAAAACTCCTTTCTTACAAGGTTATAGGCCAATAAAAGTCAACTAAATACGAGGCGGCATCCATCGGGTGAGATAGAAATTTGAGTTCTTTTGACTGCTTGATTTGCTGGTAGGTTGGAATATCTATTTTTGACGAACCCTCTTTGTATTTAAGGTTGTAGATGTTGTATAGAAGTTTTTCGCATTTTTTATCAACAAAAAGACAGACTTCTCCATTTGCGGAACGGACTTTTGAGTTGAATGCCATAATCCTATTTTTTATTGGCGGGTTAAAGGCTTTTATCTGTATTTCTACATCATAGCCAAATTGCAAAAGTTTTTTGTTTATAATTACGTAGTTTGTGTATTCACTGGTACAACTTCTATTGTCGCCTGATGCGTCGCCGTTTATGATAATTTTTCCTTTATGGTTCGGGTATCGGCGATAAAATTCGTCGCAAGCTTTTGCGGTTGTAATGTTTTCCATTGCGATTTCGTCAAAGTAAAATACTTTGTCATCGGTTTTGTGTGCGAAAACCCAACACATCGGATCGACGTTAAAGTCGCAAGATATGTGCAAATCCATTTCGGGTTGATAGGTTATTTCTTTTATGTTTTCGTCGGAAAAATCCTTTATAACATGCCCGTTGTTGTACTCTCCGTTTTGCGCAAGTACAAAAATATTGTAATATTGTTCGTCATAAACCTTTTTCAACTCATCACAAAAACCTTCCGGCAAGTAAATATTTTGGGTTGTCGGAGCGGTAATTAGTCTGTAGTTTGGCGATTTGTTTTCTTTAAATGTCTTATAAACCCATCCTCTGCAAGTTTCAGGATTGGTATGACCAAAAATTCTATATGTAAAATCTTTCCAAGATTTTTTGACTTTTTGTCGCATACGCCCCAAGAGCATTTTGAATGTATCGTAAGGAATATCGGACATTTCCTCAATTTCTACAAATCCTAAGTTAAGAGATTTTAATTTATTTGGTTCGTCAAAATGCCTGAATAGAATTTCTGAACCGTTCTTAAAAGTTAGTTTTTGGAGAGATGATGACCAATCGTAATCTTTGCCTTCCGCAAATCCAAAATTGTCAAGATGTTCAAAATATGTTTGTAAAGTCGTATCTCGAACAAGGGTGTAGGTCTGCGCCCCAACAAGACCTCTTATACCAGGAAATTTTAGGGCTAATAAAATCCCTAATAAAGACCCTGCAAAAGTTTTGCCCGAACCGTAACCCCCTTGATAAACAGCAACATCTAATGAGTAATCATGCGGGATTTCCAAAAACTCCCGTTGTGCTTTTAATAATTTATACAACAATTCCCCCTTTGTTCAAAACTGTTATTTCTTTATAATCGTTAGCTGTCGTTTTGCTTTCCATTTTTCTCCTTTCTTTGCACAAAAATAAAACCACTTTTTAAGTGGTTTTGTTATGATATATTTTTATCTTTTATTATTATTTTGTATGTATTATTTGCTAATCGGAAAAATTTGAATTAGCTTTTTCTTCCAACAAAAAATTATTTGCGTTTTCTATTCCGTATTGTTCCAGTGCGAATTTGAAACACTCTAGCCAATCAATTTTTTCTTCAACTTCCGGAACTTGCGCAAAAGATTGAACGACTTCAAACAATTCTTTTAATCTTAATTTCCTTTCAAAAGTCGCTTTTCTATCACCATAATGGTAAATATAATTGGAATTTCTAATATCGTCATCAATTTCGATAAAACTTGTTTTACCTCTATCGTTTACTCCGATTAATTCTTTGCCAAGTTTGAAATATGAAATAATTTCTGCAGTTTTTTCAACCATAGGGACAATGATTTTTCTGTTTATGGAATCTAAAATCATATTTAAGCGTGCTTCTTGACCGCTCACTGAGTAGTTTAATTCGGTTGCAGTTCTCTGTGCTGATTGAATATTCCCAGCCATGTTTTTGAAAATTCCTGTTGCGCTTTCAATCGTGGATTTAAAATAGTTTAAGAAATCCCAACCAACCATTGCTTTGTCAAAAGATAGAGGTGTTGGAGATTGTGGCATAAGTGCTGCATCATATTCAATAATTTTGCCGGGTTTGACTTCCTGTTGCCCTTTGAAACATCCTTTTGGCGCAAGATAAGGCGGGTTCATCATAAGTGCGAGTGCATCAATTTGTTTATTCAAAATTGTTGATGCGATGTTGTTCAAAATCAGTGCAACTCTTAGCGGAGAAATTCCTCTGCAAGTTTGCGGAGATTCAATTATGTTTGCGTGAATAAATGGGTTGATTACAAATGGATTACTTTCAAAACGTATAATCATTTGTCTTGCGGCAACAACGACCAGCCAGTTTTTTAGTAAAGTTCCGTCACTGAGTTCAATATCTCCCCAAAATTCTAAAATTTCTGCCTTGTTTCCCTCTACGGCTTTTTCTTCTTTGTTATTCGGGCGTTTGTTATTTGCCACCACTCCTTTCAAAATTTCCAGTTTTTCTTTATTTAATTGATTATTTGCTTTGTCAGAAAAGATTTCATCAACAGTTAAATATGTGCGGTAAATTTTGGCGCATTTATCCCAGTTGTCGATATTGAATTTATCGAAAACGAAATCTTCTGATTTAATATGTTTAATTTTGGCATTGTCATAAATGATTTTTTCATCCAGTACAAAACCTGTTTTGTCGTTAGATAGAAGTTGTTCTTCAAGAGTTTGCACACGTCTTGTTGATTTAACTTTTGTTTCCCAACCGACAAATAGAGTGCTTTCTCCGGTTTCAATAATTCCGTCAATAACTTTTTCCATCTCGTTTTCGAGGTTCATTTGCTCAAATGTATTAACAAGCATTGCTTTTTGGCGATTTGCAAAACTTTGTGTTTGTGGAGTTGTTCCGGAAACATCAAACATTGCATCCGGATGAGAATATAAGTTTTCGCTAATATGAGATTTTAGAGTTTGCGCAAGTTCGTAAATATCAGGTAATTCAACTTTGTTATCCCATCCGTTAAGTCGTGGAATTTCCGAATTATAAATAGCATCTCTGACGAGTTTTATGTCTGTTAATTGCGAATTTCTTTCACCATCGTATTTATCAAATTTTTTTGTAATATTTCCGATTAAGTATTTTTCATTTAGATCATCTAATTTTTGAGTTAAATCTTCTTGTTCTATTTTCATTGTTTATAACCTTTCTTTTAATATTGAATAGATTTCAATATCTTGCAGTTTCCCGTTTCTTTTTGTTTCTTTTTTTAATAAAGCTTCTTTTGAAAATCCTGAATATAAAAGCAGAGTTTTTACACGAAAATTTTCAGGATATACAAGAGCTTTTATTTTTTCAAAACCGTATTTTTGAAAAATCAGGCGCAAGAAACAATAGGCGCAAATTTTTGTATAAATCCCCCAATAATTCTTGTCAAAGCAGGTAACCAATTCTGCACTATGGAATTTCTTATCATTTCCTATAATGTTATCTAAATACACAAATCCGCTAACTTTTTCTCCTTCTGTAATTACCCAAAAATATGGATAAGTTCTATTTATGAGGTCAAAAAAGTATTGGACTTTGTCATTTTTTGTATCAGCATAATCGTCATCAAGAAATTTTGAATATTTTAAATATAAAAGTATTGCTTGTTCTATGTATGCAGGGTTTTCATAAGGATTTGAAAATTTTGTCATTAGTATTCCGCTTTCTCAAATTTTATGTACGCATCATCTGTTGTAAAGGCGTTGAGTTCTCCTTTTAACATTTTGGATCTGACATTAGTTTGCAATCCTATTAGTGCATCTGCTTGAATACCGTTTATAAATGTTTCGCATCCCGTATTTCTGTTGAAAAATTTGTATATAGAATATTTTGAAAATATTTTGTCTTTTGGCAAATCTTTTATATTGATGTAAGTTTTAGGAATTGGTTTTTCTTTTGATTTTTTCAAATCGTTCATAAATTCTTTTTCAATCTTCATTTTTATAAGATCTTCTAAAGAAGCATTGCTCAAAAGTAATGCTTCTGCGTCACTGTTTTTCATTCGTTTTTCTCCTTATTAATAATTAGATTTTTTCATCATCAAGGTTTGAAATTGTTATTATTTTGGCTTGTTTGTATTCTTCTTCCTCCTCTTGTTTAGAGTTAAATCCGAGATATTTGCATAAATTTTCAAGAGCTTTTAATCCGGCGGATGTATCACGAAGTTTCTTTTTGCCGGTGTAACCGCCTTCTTTATCCAAAATATCTTCTTCTTCAAGCGAAAATTCTGCGGTTTGTAATAACTTTTGGATTACATAACCTTTGTTTACTCTTAATGATGAAATCTGTTGTTTTAGTTGAGTTTTAATCTCTTTTATAATTGTTTCGTCGGATAATAATTCTGTTGCTGTGGTTGTTAAATTCTTCGATTTGTAACCGGCGCATTTTGCAGAACGTTCTCCGTCGAGAGTTTTGATGTATTCGGATACAAATATTTTTTGTTGTTTAGTTAATCGTTTCATAAGTTTATAGGTTTTAAATTATGTACATTTTGTTACATTTGCAGGTATTATTTGAAATTTTTCGAAAAAAATTGTATAATAATCATGCTATTTATATTTCGGCTAGTGTAAATCTTAACAGGAGGGGAAAATGAATTTTAAACTTCCTGTTTTTTTTATGCGCAAAAAAGATTTTGTTTTTTGCTGAAAACTCTTTACCTGCGTGATATTTTAATTGTCGGTTGTTCGTCAATTGTTTTAGAAACTTTTGATTTTAGGTTCGCAAGAGCTTCTTTATACATGCTTAGCCAATAACTAAATCTGGCATGTTTTGGATTGCCTTTTAATCTCATACAAGCTCCATATACAACAATCGGTTCGACAAACGGATTTGGAATAAGTGATATGTCTTCAGCTTCTTCAAAAGTAAGTTTTTCTTCTCCTGATTGCTTTTTTACGCAGTTTTTGGTGTAGTAAATAATTTCAACTGTTTTGTCTTGGTTAAAAATCGGGAAAAGAATTTTATCGTTGAATAAGCTATAAGTATTTGGTGGTTGAGAGTTTGTAAAAAAATGTTCAAAATTTGCAAAATACTCATACTTTTTGCCATCAACAATGATGTCTTTAATTCTTCCGTCTATTGTGTTTTCAATATCTCCTGAATTTTTAGGAAGGGTTAATTTTTTATTTCTTATCAAAAAATTCCATTTGTCGGATGTGCAGACTTCGGAATTTATTATGTTAATAATATTTTTTAATTTGCTGTGTTCGTTTTTCGTTAATTCTGAAAACGCATTAACTTGTTTGTAATTCAATTCTACAAGACATTTGTTAATAAGTTCAAGATAGTTCATTTTTCTCCTTTCTTCTTTCAAGAAAGAGTAGCCTAAAATAGACTACTCTCTCACAAAAGATTTGATAGTTATTGGTTATTTAATCAACCCTTTACGGAGTTGCGCCATAATGGCTTGTTCGTTTTTTGCGAACTCAGCACCACTCATTTTGCCGATTTGTTCACGAGTAAAGACCAAGTTTTTTAGCCCGTCTGAATTATTGTTTTGTGCATTTGCACGCAACCTTTGTTTGGCGGTTTCGTTTTCATTAATTAATGCCTTTTCGTGTTCTTGTTTTTCTAAATATCTTTGGATTGCAGAATTTTCAATTTTTTCTACAAGTGCAGAGATTTTAGAAATTTCATCTCTATCAAAATTGACATTAGAATTTTTTAAATAATCATAGACATCACTTCTGCCGTTTTGGTTGAAAAAGTCCGGCATGGGTGCAACTTGATTGGGTGCGACTACTGGTTGTTGTAATTGATTTTGAGGTAGGTTTTCTGAGTATTTCTCAAACGCCTTTTGAGATACGAAATTCATCAAATTTTGTCCTTGTTCTTGTGTCATTACCCCATTTCCAACAAGTTGCTTAATTGTATTGATGTCGTTGATTGCCATTTGTTTGTATTTTTCGGCAATGTTTGGCTGATTATTTTCAGGTGCCGGATTTTGATAATCGGCATGAGATGAAACATTTTCTATATTTTGTTCGTTCATAACTGTTTCCTTATGCTTGTTTTTTCATGTATTCAACCGCAAATTCAATTGTTTCATCAATAAATGATGAAAACATAACTGAAATTATCGGTTTTAAAATAATAGGTACAGGAAGTTTTTCAATGACAAATTTTATAGCCATTTCTTTTTTCTGTTTCCCTGTATTGCTACCAAGAATTTCTTCTGCGTTAATTACTGCAGATTTTGCGAGTTCTTTAATTTTTATTTTGAAATTGTTAAACATTATTTATATGCTCCAATTTATTTTGCACTAACAACCATTTTTGCAAGAGCTTTTGGTTGAACTGTTTTTGCACCATACAAGTACAAGCCTCTAACCAAGTCAGAGAAACTGTCTTTATCTCTCAAACTTTCGATTTTGGCTAGTTGAGATGCGAATGTAATACCGTCGTTTGTGCCGGCTAATACGTAGTATTTGTCAGATACTGCGGTTAAGTTTGTGCTTACTAAAACATCCATTCCGGCAATTCTTCCGATTGCACCTTCTCTTAATGTTTCATCAGCTACATTGTGCGCACCGATAAATTCAGAACTTTGCAATAAATAAGATTCAATTGTCGGGTTAATTACGACCCAAGGTCTAGTGCCTGCAGAAACTGCATCAGAATTTTTTAGACAAAGTGCAAGTTTTACGAAATATGAGTAAATAGT
>CALEJY010000287.1 GCA_937898445.1 uncultured Candidatus Melainabacteria bacterium
AAAGTGCAATTAATAGAGAAAAGTTCTTAAAAGGTAAAAAACGAGATTTTAAGAAAAGATTAATTGAAAGTATAAATAAAGATTGGATAGATTTATACAATGAAATACAGGTATCATAAATATTTAATGATGATGTGACAAAGTAGGTAAGGAGATTCTTCGCTCCGCTCAGAATGACGATGATTTGAAGGGCATAAAATTCTTGAAAATCTCAAATTCTAAAATAAGGTTTACGTAGAAAGGGTAAGTTATGAAACAGGAAATTAACAGGCATGACGTTTTGGAGAAGATTACTCCGTTGATTGAAAATACGGCTATGCGTTTTGGCTATATCCCGATTGAAATTGAGTTTGTGAAAGAAAATCACAGATGGTTTTTGAGAATTTATTTGTACTCAAAAGATAAAGAAGTTACCCTTGATGATTGCGAAAATGTTACAAGAAGTTTATCTGACTTTTTGGATGAGCTTATTCCTGTAAAATACTATTTGGAGGTGTCTTCGCCGGGGTTAGAAAGAAAATTTAAGTCTGATAAAGAGTTCACTTATTTTAACGGAAGAAGAATTAGTTTGAAATTGAAAACTCCGTTGGAAGGCGAAGAAGAAAAGATTTTTAAAGGTGAAATTTTAGATTTTAACGAAACAGATGGTTTGAAGTTCTTTAGATTTGATGATGGCAAAGAATTGCAAATCCCAAGAGAAAAAATTCAATCAGCAAAATTGTATATAGATTAAAAGTCTTTAAGTCTATATGTCGTTAAGACGATAAGTTCATATCAAAAGAGATAACTACAAAAGGAAATTTAATGTATTACAAAGAATTAGAAGTTTGGAAAGAAGCTAGAAAACTTGTAAAAGAAGTTTACAAGTTAATTTCTGGATTTCCAAAATCAGAACTTTTTGGGTTAACTTCTCAAATCAATATGAGTGTGATTTCAATACCTTCTAATATTGCGGAAGGTTGTGCAAGGTATTCGGATAAAGATACCAATAAATTTATTGACATAGCTTTGGGTTCTATAGCAGAATTGGATACACAACTTATAATCGCACAAGATTTAGGTTTTGCAATCTATGACAAAAACTTAATAAGTCTTGTTAATAAAGTAACTGCTTTATTACAAGGTTTGAAAAAATATATCAATACATCTGGTACGTAATGAACTTAACGTCTCAACGACTTATCGACTTTACGACAAATTATAACACTTACAACTAACGAAAGGACATAGAAACATGATTAAAATTGGAACAGCGCTATTTGAAGCTTGTGAAGAACTTGAAAGAGAAAGAGGAATTTCTAAGGAAGTTTTGATTGCGTCTTTGTGCGATGCAATGGTTGCAGCTTACAAAAAACACATGCACATTAAAGAAGCTGATAATATTGAAGCTATTTTGGATGAACAATCTGGCGAAATCGGTGTATTCAGTACAAAATTGGTTGTTGATGAAGTTGAAGATCCTGATACTCAAATCACTTTGGCTGATGCAAAAGATATCGTAGAAGATGTTGAAGTTGGTGATGAAATCAAGATTGAAGTTACTCCTGAACAATTCGGCCGTATCGCTGCTCAATCTGCAAAACAAGTTATTACTCAACGTATTAGAGAAGCTGAAAGAAATATGGTTTTGCAAGAATTTTTGGATAAAAAAGGTACTTTGACAACAGGTATTATTCAAAGAGTTGAAAACCGTAACGTTATCGTAAATATCGGTAAAACAGATGCGATTATGCCTCAAAAAGAACAAATTCCTGGTGAATATTACAAACCTGGTAACAGAATTAGAGTTTTCGTTCTTAACGTAAAAGAAACAACTAGATTGCCGCAAGTAATCGTTTCTCATGCGCATGCTGAAATCGTTAGAGAGTTGTTTGAACTTGAAGTTCCTGAAATTGAAGATGGAATTGTTGAAATTAAATCAATTTCAAGAGAAGCCGGTTATAGAACTAAAATTGCCGTATGGTCAAACGATCCAGAAGTTGATTGTGTAGGCGCTTGTATCGGACCTAGAGGTTCAAGAATACAAACAATTGTTTCTGAATTGAAAAACGAAAAAATTGATATCGTAAGATATTCAGAAGATCCGGTGGAATATATTGTTAATGCTTTATCTCCTGCAAGAGTAGTTTCTGTAGATATCTTGGCAGATGATGAATACGCTCATGATGCAATGGTTGTAGTTCCTGACGATCAATTGAGCCTTGCAATCGGTAGAGAAGGTCAAAACGTAAGACTTGCTCACAAATTGACTGGTTGGAAGATAGATATTAAGAGTGTTTCTCAAATGGAAAAAGCAGAAGAACAAAATATTTCTAACTATGAAGAAACTCCTGAAGAAATCGTTGATGATGCGGTTGAAGAAGTTGATGAACTTCAACAAGAAATTGAAGAAGAAATGAACCAACAAGGTTTGGATGAAGAAGATCTTCAAGAAGCAGCAGCAGAAACTGATGAAACAGAAGAATAGTTTTGTAAATATAACAAACTTGAAAAAGAACCTCAATAATGAGGTTCTTTTTTTTATATAAAAAACTTATCGCCCTATCGCCTATAGTCTTATTGCCTTATTAATTTATTGTCTTAACAACTTATAGCCTTTTTGAGATATCTTGTTGACAAAAAAATTTGAGCAAATATTATATATGTATATGGCTTAAAATACCAAATTAGTATTGTAGTATAAACTAGAAAAAAGGAGATTAATCTCATGGCAAGAGAAAAGTACGAACGTACCAAACCGCACGTTAACATCGGTACAATTGGCCACGTTGACCACGGTAAAACAACATTAACTGCAGCTATTACTGCTGTATTGGCTGCTCAAGGACAAGCTGCATTGAAAAAATTCGATGAAATCGATGCTGCTCCAGAAGAAAAAGCAAGAGGTATTACTATCTCTACTGCTCACGTAGAATACGAAACAGCTACTAGACACTATGCGCACGTTGACTGCCCGGGCCACGCTGACTATGTTAAAAACATGATCACTGGTGCTGCTCAAATGGATGGAGCTATCTTGGTAGTTGCTGCTACTGATGGTGCTATGCCTCAGACTCGTGAACACATTTTGCTTGCTCGTCAGGTTGGTGTTCCTAACCTAGTTGTATTCTTGAACAAATGTGATATGGTTGACGATCCTGAATTGTTGGAACTAGTTGAAATGGAAGTTAGAGAATTGTTAACTTCTTATGAATTCGACGGTGACAACATTCCATTCATTCACGGTTCTGCTTTGAAAGCTTTGGAAGCTGCTCAAGCTAACCCTTCAATCGGCCGTGGCGAAGACAAATGGGTTGATAAAATCTGGGAATTGATGGATGCTATCGATACATACTTCCCAACTCCAGAACGTGATTTAGACAAACCATTCTTGATGCCAGTTGAAGACGTATTCTCTATCACAGGTCGTGGTACAGTTGCTACTGGTAGAGTAGAACGTGGTATTGTTAAAGTTGGTGACGAAGTTGAATTAGTTGGTTTAGGCGAAACTAAGAAAACTACAGTTACAGGTGTTGAAATGTTTAGAAAATCTCTTGATCAAGGTCAAGCTGGTGATAACATCGGAGCTTTGTTAAGAGGTGTTGATAAAACTGATATTCAACGTGGTCAAGTATTGGCTAAACCTGGTACAATTCACCCACACACAAAATTCACTGCAAACGTTTACGTATTGACTAAAGAAGAAGGTGGTCGTCATACTCCATTCTTCCCTGGTTACAGACCTCAGTTCTACATCAGAACAACTGACGTAACTGGTTCAATCAAATTCGATGGTCAAATGGTAATGCCTGGTGATAACGTTGTAATGGAAGTTGAACTTATCGCTCCTGTTGCAATCGAAGAAGGTATGAGATTTGCAATCCGTGAAGGTGGCCACACAGTTGGTGCCGGTGTTGTAGACAAAATTATTGAGTAATCATAGTTTTAAACAACATTAAAAAACTTAAAAACGAGCTTGGAAACAGGCTCGTTTTTTTAGTGAAAGGTGAGAAGCGAAACTAAAGTCCTCCCTTATGAGGTGAGGATTTAGGTGGGTGCTATCCCGTAAGGGAAACATTTAGCCTCCCTTGAAAAGTAAGGGGGAGCGCTTGCGGTGGAAGGATTGGTTATATGTCTTTCGCAG
>CALEJY010000288.1 GCA_937898445.1 uncultured Candidatus Melainabacteria bacterium
AATGCACCAGCTGCAGCCGGAGTTAAGCCCATACCTTGAGTTTTAGCAGTTTCTAAGAAGAAAGCACCTGTAACTTCGTAAGATTTTGTCAAAGCTTCAACATAGCTTTCAGCATTTTCTCTGCAAACACCGTTATCTTGAGGAACCGTCAAAGCAAATGCGAATTTGTTAGCCGGATTGAAATGAGCTTCTGCTGAGTGGTGCATAGCATCAGGAACTTTTGCAACCTGTTTCAAAGTATCTTTTACAGATTCGTTTTGCATTTGTGCATGCCAGTAAACAGTGTTTTCAAAGATTGAACCCATATATTGGTGAACTGATGTCAAAATACCGTTCATTTTAGCATTAGCCCAGAAGATACCTTCTTTCAAAGCATCATTAATGCTCAAATCAGCAGTTAAAGATTCAGAAGAAATTTCTTGAGCAGCGTTCAACATAGTAACCATATCTTCTTTTTTCATGCCTGCATAAGCAAGAGTGAATAAAGCGTGATCATCAAATGCTGAGAAACGACCACCAACATCATCATGAATAAACAAGTCACCTAACCAACCTTGTTCGTTAGAGGTTCTTCTTAATTCACTTTTTTCTGCGTTTCCGTCAGTAACGGCGATAAAGTGTTTGTGAGCAAGTTTTTCAGCTTCTTCTTGTGATTTGCCTTGAGCTTTGTAAGCATCAGTAAGCATAGCAAGAACT
Organism: uncultured Candidatus Melainabacteria bacterium; assembly: GCA_937898445.1. Lineage (GTDB taxonomy): Bacteria > Cyanobacteriota > Vampirovibrionia > Gastranaerophilales > Gastranaerophilaceae > Stercorousia. Next base: position 697 of record CALEJY010000288.1, read on the forward strand.
CTCAAGAAACCATCTTTAGTTTCGAAAGTAGAACCTGATTTAGATGCGATTAAGTAGTTTGATTCAAGAACATTGTCTTCTAATCTGTATAAAAATCTTTCTAAACTTGCAGAATCAACATCTGAATAAAATTCAATTGTATCGTGTTTAACGTTCAAACCATTGATAGACAACATGTGTTCAACAGTATGTTTTGAACCGCCAATACCCATAACGCTAAGTTTTTTAGCACCTGTTTGAGCTTTTAATTTGCTTGCAAGTTCATAAATTTCATCAACTCTTTTTGCTTGATTTTCAGGCAAATTTACCCAGTTCAAGAACTGACCTTTTTGGTTAGCTCTTGAAGAAAATTCGTTAACAAATTCACTTACTTTTGGAGAATATTCACCAAAATCAACACCAGTGAATTTTACAGTTACGTTAGAATTTTTTGTCAACATAATAACCTCTTTCTTTGTGTTTACAGTGATATTTTAGCATAAATAAGAGGAAAGTGAAAAGAAAGTTTTGTTGTCGGATTATTATATTTTCAATAACTTTTTTACGCAGACTGTAATTTTATATCGTATTTATAACCTAAGCCTCTAATAAGTTTAAATGCTGTGTCTATACGAGGAGTTACTTTGCCATTCAAAATATCATATAAATTAGCTCTATTTAAACCTGCATTATTGGCAATACGTGTAATAGCACCACGTTCGCTATGTTTTACAACTTCTAATAAACATTCTACAAATTCATCAACATCGCCAGTGTTCAAAAACTCGTTTAGAGTATCTTCTAGCCATGCCTGTGTAAACCCTTTATCTTTAAAGCATTTCGCAAAATGGTCATCAAAATTTGGGGCTTTTTTTATAAAATCTTGTAATTTATCTTTATCAAATTCTATCATATTGAGTTTCTCCTAATGAAATCATCAAAATAACTATTACACTTATTTATTACTTGTTTTTGGTCTTTTTTCTCACTACCACCAACAAATAGAATTAAAGCACTATCTAAGTCATAGTAATAAATTCTATATCCTTTACCAAAATTCATTCTAATTTCAGATAATTCAGAGTTTTGTAGTGGTTTATGATCGGCATAGTTTCCTTCAATAACTTTTCTCCCTTGTTTTTCAATTCTAACTTTTATTGAATTATCTAAGTTATTGAACCATTTTAGATATGGACATTCACCATCTTGTGTATAATAATAAACTATTGTTTTCATTACTTTTCCTAATTATATTGTATCCCAAACCGACAGTTTTGTCAAGATACAGACTTTGCCATTTTGCGTACAAACCTTTATATATCTAGCTATTTAGGCATCAATACTACGCATCTTTTTTAATTTTCTTCATCAGTAACAATAATGGAATTACGGCTAAACAAAGTACACCAAATATTCTGAATGAATCTATAAATGCCCATAATGTTGATTGTTTTACTAATTGTCCATAATATGAATACTGCGCCATATATTGAGCTACAGATTGTTCTGTATAAGCCGTTAATGCTCCGGCAGTTGTTTGAACTCTTTCAATAAATGCAGGATTTAATTCAGACATTTTTCCAACCAACATGTATTGATGAACCTGTGCAAACCTGGTCAACATAGTTGCAACAAGAGATGTTCCGACCGCACTTCCGATATTTTTCAACAAGTTTTGAATACCTGTAGCATTCGTCATTTGTTCATTTTTCAGTGTATCAACAGACAAATTCATAATCGGAACCATCGAAAGCCCCATTCCCATACCCATAAAGAAATTCGGGATTGCAATATTCATATTTGAAATCTGTAAATTTAAAGATCCGAAAACTAAACTTGAACCGCCGATAAGTGCCAATCCAAGCATTACAAAAAGCCTGTTATCTATTTTGTTTGACAATGTTCCTGTTATAAGCATTGATAACATACTCCCAAAACCTCTAGGCATCATAGTTGCACCACTTAAAAACGCCGTATATCCCATCATACTTTGCAAAAATTGAGGAAGAATTGCCAACGACGCATACAAAACCGCCTGAATTACAACCTGAATAATAGTTCCGGCTGAAAAGTTTCTATCTTTAAATACTGATAAATCAACAAGGGATTCTTTATTTGTAAATTGTGAATGAAAGAACAAAATACAAGCAACAACCGAAACACCAAAAGTCCAACAAATCCAAGTCGCATTGAACCAATCGGCATTATTACCTTTATCCAAAACAGTCTGTAAAGTTACAAGCCAAATTGTTAAATAAAAGAAGCCTTTTCCATCGATTTTTACATTATGTTGGCGTTTTGCATACGGCGGATCTTCAATAAGTTTTTTAGACAAAAGAGCCGCAATACAACCAAAAGGTACATTTATATAAAAAATCCATGGCCAAGTCCAGTTATCCGTAATCCACCCACCTAAAACTGGTCCGATAATAGGAGCGAGAATTACTCCCATACCGAAAACAGACATTGCTGCTCCACGTTGTTCTTTTGTAAAACTTTCGATAATTATAGCTTGTGAAATCGGTAAAATTCCCCCACCGCCAAAACCTTGCAAAATACGGGCAAAAATCATAAATTCAATATTTTTTGCCATACCGCAAAGCATTGATGCAATCGTAAACATCAAAATACTTATTATAAAAAAGTTTTTACGCCCACAAAGTTTGCTAAAAAAATCAACTGCCGGAATAACAATACCTGCTGCAATCAAATAACTTGTCAAAATCCACATGGATTCATCTCTTGTGGCAGAAAAACTTCCTGCCATGTGAGGTAAAGCAACGTTTCCGATTGTTCCGTCAAGAACATAAATAAAAACTGCAAGCATAACCGGAATAATCATTATCCATGGATTAATTTTCGGTTTCCATTCTTCAGTTGTCGTTTGTGGCATTTAATATCCTTTATGTTGATTTCTTTTCTTCACCTTTCAATATAAACATAAATGGTATTAAAATAAAACAACATGCCGCAAAAACTTTAAAAGTTGTCATATAAGCACATAATGTTGATTGCTGAATTAATTGATTATATAACATTTTACTAGCCATATATGTAGAATTTAGCATATCTCCAGCTTGATTAATAAAAGAACCGGCATAAGTGCTTAATCTATCTGCAAATTGAGGGTTTAAATCATTTGTAAATTTAACAAGTCCGTTTTGGTGAATTTGAGAAAATCTTGAAATCATCGTTGCAACAAGAGAAGTTCCGATTGCACCACCGATAGTTTTTAACAAATTCTGTAACCCTGATGCGTTTGTCATCTGGTCATTTCTCAAAGTTATACAAGATAAAGTCGTAATCGGCATAAAAGAAAATACCAAACCTATACCAAAAATCATATTTGGAATAGCAATATTCATTGGATTAATTTGTAAGTTCAAATCACTCAACATCCACCCGCCTAAACCTAGACAGAACAACCCCATTAAACCATAAGTTCGATATTTCAATTTTCCGCCAAGTACACCAAAAACTAATAATGCAATTAGTGACCCTAAACCTCTGGGCATAATAGCAAGTCCGCTTAAAAACGAATCATATCCGAGCATTCCCTGCAACATTTGAGGTAACATAGCTAGAGAACCCAACATTACAGCGTTAATAAGCACCAACATACAAGTTCCGAAAAGATAGTTTGTATCTTTCAATACATCCAAATGTACAATCGGTTTTTTATCTCTAACTTGTGATACAAAGAACAACACGCAACCAATTAACGCAACTAAACTAAACCAGCATACCCAAGTTGCGTTGAACCAGTCCGCATCATTACCTTTATCAAATACGATTTGTAAAGGAATTAACCAAATACATAGCCATAAAAAACCCATTTTATCAAGTTTGATATTATTTTGTTTAGCGGCATAAGGAGGATCTTCCAAATATTTTTTCGCCATAGCGATACACATAAAACCAACCGGCACATTTATAAAGAAAATATATGGCCAAGACCAGTTTTCGGTAATATAACCACCCATAACAGGTCCAATAATCGGAGCAATAATTACAACAAGCCCGAATATCGCCATTGCTTTGTTTCTGGCTTCACCTTTAAAACTTTCCATACAAACGGCTTGCGCCATCGGCATTAAACAACCGCCACCAAAACCTTGCAAAGCTCTTGCAATAACAATCATTACAATAGAATTAGCTATTCCGCATAAAAATGAAGCGATAGTAAAAACAAACACACCAAGCATAAAGAAGTTTTTTCTACCCATCAATTTACACAAAAAATCAATCATAGGGATAATAATACTACTTGCCATCAAGTAACTTGTTAAAACCCAAATAGATTCTTGCGAACTAACTGAAAAAGTACCTGCAATATGTGGTAATGCTACGTTTGCTACTGTTTCATCTAACGCATACATAAATGTAGCAATCATTACCGGCATAATAATCAGCCATGGGTTATTCTTTGGAACCCATTCTTGAGTTTGTTCTATTGTTTCTGACATTTGTTTTGTAAATCCTTTTTTATATAATGATGGCGGGGTAGGTACCCCGCCCTACATTTTTTTATTTTACTTTAACCTTTGGTACAACTGACATTCCAGGAACGATGTTGTAAACACTTGGGTCAATTTTTTCAGTAAATACGATTTTTACAGGTATTCTTTGTACGATTTTAACGAATGAACCTACAGCGTTTTCAGGTGGGAACAAGCTTGATTTAGCACCTGATGCTCTTTGAATACTGTCGATTTTACCTTTGAATACGTGATCTGGGTATGTATCAATTTTAATATCAACTTCTTGACCAACTTTCATGTTACGCAATTGGTTTTCTTTGTAGTTTGCAACAACCCAAACATTTTCAGGAACAATTACAAACAAAGGAGTTCCAACGTTAACGTACATACCTTTTTCAACCCTTCTTGAAGAAACAGTTCCTGATTGTGGAGCATAAATATTTGTGTAAGAAAGGTTTAGTTTTGCTTTATCTCTAAGAGCTTTAATTTCTTTCAAATCAGCATCTGCAACTTTGTTTCCGCCTTGTGACAACAAAGCTTCTTCAGATTGAGTTAAGTTTGCTTGCGCTGTATCATATTTTGCTTGCGCTGCATCAAGAGTTTGTTTTGAAACTGCACCTTGAGCAAACAAGTTTTTGTATCTGTCTAAATCTTTTTTAGCTACATCAATATTAGTTTGCATAGCTTTGAAGTTAGCTTTTGCATTCTTTTGGTTTAATAAAGTTCTTTCATATTT
>CALEJY010000289.1 GCA_937898445.1 uncultured Candidatus Melainabacteria bacterium
CCTCGTAAAGACTGTTTCTCTGGATTGTTTCGCTATCGCTCGCAATGACGGGTTATCGTAACAGACCTTACTTCTATGCGTCTTTGCATCTAGGCATCTTTTAATTTTAGCTGCTTCACTTCTTAGCTGCCTAGCTGCTTTCGATACGGTCTTTTCACGTTTCACTGCTCACTTTTCACTTAAAGCGGCAGTTCTACTCCCGACTTTACCTCCAAGCCCATTCTAGAAATGCATATCAAAAGTAGAAGGAAGTCCGTTCATTTTTTCATCTTCCATACGCATTGCAGAGCCGATTGTGAAACTTTCGGCAGTCATTTTATTAATCTTATAATTTATATCGCCTGTAAACACTTCTTCATTTTCTTCCAAGAACTTAAACAAAGGTTCTGTCGGACTTTTTACGATATTTTCTAAAGTTCCGCCGGCTAGTTTTAAAGTTTTTTCGCCAATATCCGGAACTTTTACGTTCATACCGAATGGTTTATATGGTCTGTTAAATGAAGCACCTGTATCTGACATTTTTAATTTATCCCTCATTAAGTACATTTATTTAATCGGCTATTTGGGATAAAAAATTTAAGGTTTTAACAGATATTTTTACATTTGTTAATATTCAGGAGGTGGAAATTCCGCAGGTGTATATTTCAAACCCTTTAAGTTTATTTTAATTCCGGTTTCTGTAAAATAATTTTTCGCCATTTGAATTATGGTTTCTCCGGCAAAACGACCTTTATTCGCATCTTTTATCAACGTATTGAAATATGCAACACCGGCCTCTTTATCAAACGGGAAGTTTTCACCTTTTATATTTTTACTACCGTGAAAACTATTACACCAACTGTGTGCAAGTGACCAATTACCTAACTCATTTTTGCCCTTTATTGTCCTATGAGAACCTCTAAGTGCATCTACTTGTCCTTTTAAACTTGATGCTTTCGTATGTCTTAAGATAGGAACAGTATGTTCAAGAGTTACTTGCAAATATTTTAGTATGTCATTTAAAATTTCTTCCTCTGTTGCATATTTATGTTTAACAATAAACGCATCCATATTATCCAGAGAAGATGGTAAATTTTCTGCAACCTTATTAAATTCTGCCTTCAATGGTTCATTGTTCACATCATTAATAATTTCGTTTAATTTATACACAAAAGCTTTATTACTGAATTGAACAGTCGTCGGAACACCTAAAACCTTATCTCTCGTAGTTCCGCACAATTTTTTAATGTCAGGTCTGTGAACATCACGAGCAAGTCTTCCAATCTTGCTCAATAGCAACAATTTTGCCTGTGTTAACCATTCTGGATACGGTAAATCAAGCAAAATATCTCTTGCATCTTGCGAAAGATCTGTTTGATTAGATAAATTTTCTATAAATTTTTGCGGACACCTACCGGGTTTTGGAATTGCCAAAGTATCACAAGTTAAAAAACTGGAAATAACTTCCATTTTATGCTTTTCTGGAGTGTTTTTCAAATTACGAGTTAAGGTATTTAATTGATACACAAACTCTTTTGCACTATATTCACTAACATACGGAATATGCAATATTCTTTTCTTACTATTTTCCATCAAGTTTTTAAAAGCTTTTTGCTGTGCTTCAGGAAGTTTTTCACTCAATTTATTAAGTTTTTGAAAAACAAAAGATTGTTTACTAATAAGGTTCTTTTCAGCTTCCGGCTGCATTTTAAAGATTAATTGTTTAACACTAAGCTGAGGATAAGCAACATTATATGCGTTTAACTTTTTAGAAAACTTCAAAAACTCTGATTTTGGAGGGAAATAATCATGCAAACGTTGCATTATTCGGGTAAAATCACTACCATTTTTAGTATAATTGCTTAAATACTTTACAAAGTAGGACATTTCTTCCGTATGCAACATTGATTTTCCGCACCAAATACAACCTAAATGTCCATTTTTTGCAAGATTTTTAAACCCTGCAAGATTACTGATATATTTAGTTGGAATTTCGCCCTTAAAACCTGTAAAAGTTACTCCCTGCGACATATAAGAATTATTACCGGCAAAATTCTGTCGTTGAACCACAGGCTTGTCGTTCAAATTATTTTTATATAAATTTGTCCCAAAAGATACCGGTAAAACTTTCATAACAGAACAATACGCCTAAACAAATTTTTTTGCTAATTTGTTAACTATCTGTTACGTTTGTAATTTATTAATATCAAGACAAATTATGTTATCAGAAAGACATTGCAAGGTATTTTGAAGATTTTGGATATATTCTTTTTTACACAAACCTTTTTTATATAAACTAATCAATTTATCGGCTTGAATTTGTGCATTTTGCGGCATAAAAGGATTTTCCTCAATCTGTTCTGCAATCGGATAATGATGACGGGAATTGTTGCAATATGAACATTCTAGCGCAAAGTTCAATGAATTATTCATCCCTTTCATACATTTTGGAAGAAGATGTTCGAAAGTTCCGACAGACGGATGAATTAGATTTAGTGCAATAATTTCAGGGCGTTTTCGGGCATTTTTTACAACAAAAGCGCAAACTTCATCACTTGATCTTGGCAGTCTGCGAGCCAATTCTATTATTTCATTTTTAAGTTTTTCGTTTTCAAGATTTTTTGTTATACTTTTAATCTTGTGGATAAAAATCCTTCTGGAAAACGGTTTATGCGGTTCCGGATCAAAAATGATATCATTTGTTTTTATCATAAGTTTTCGCAATGCTCTCGCCATTTTTTTCGGTAAAATTCGTCTGTAAAAACTTATTTTGTTAAAAATTACACTCTGAATTTTAACAAGCGCAAGTTCATGCACATCTTTTTTCATAACCAAAAGTTCTTTAAAATTCTTGTCCGGATATTTAACCGACATCGTTTTAAACATATTAAACACTTGTCTTTCGACAGGGTGCATAATTTTTTCAAACGGCTCAAGTATAGGAATAACATCTTTTGCAACGCCGGACAAATTTTTACTCTCCATCAATTCCCTATAAATATCAGGATGCAACATTTCCATACCACAACACAAACACGGAATATGGTAATTCAAAAGGTTTTTCAATTCTTTGCGGGTAAGTGGAATTTCGGGAACCTTAAACGACGTTTTTTCTGTTTTTAGAACTTTTTTCTCCATACTCAGCCCTAATTATTCTTCAATAATATTATTCCCATATTAAAGAAAATTAAAGCATTTTCAATAAGCACATACAATTACGCATTTGTTGCGCAATCTAACGGCTCAGGAAAATCTTTTTAAACTCCAGGAGGTGGTTGAATATATAAAGGTTTAAGTTTTCTCCAATTACCTTCGACATTTTTATTTTCCGCAATATCAGCCAAAATTTCACCTAACTGGCAATTTGTTTGCTGATAAGAAATTCCTCCCAAAATCGGTTGTAATTTATCATCAGTAATTACAGAATAATCACCATTTTTAATAATTTCTTGAACTTCTTCCAATCTAACAGCTCCCTTGATTTCGCCATCATAATAAAGATATGCACTATCTTTTCTGGCATCAAGTGCAACAAGCGGATTTTTGTTCACAATTTTTGAAAGGATTTCTAACGAAGAAACACCAACGGCTTTGCAATCAAGTTGTTGAGCCATCACTCTTGCAACCGTAACACAAGCTCTAATCCCCGTAAAACTACCCGGTCCGATATTTACTGCAATCAAATTTACATCCTGCGGTTTTACATTATTTGAGGACATAATCTCTTGCAATGTTGAAATCAAAAAAGCGGAATGATATTTATTGTCTTTGTTTTCAACGATTTTTGAAGCAAGAATTTCACCATCTTTTTTCAAAACCGCATACATTTTATCTAAGCAAGTATCAAATGCAAGTGTAATCATTTTTGCAATCCTTCTATAATTTCATCTTCGCCAACTGACTTAAATTCATAAGTTCTTGAATCGTCGTCATTATAAGTTACATTAATCTCAATATGATTGAACGGAGCTTCATTTTGGTTAAATTCCGCCCACTCAACAAACGTAACTTGTTTACCTTCCGAATACTCTCTCAATTCGTCATAAATCGTCTTAATACCTTCGTTCTCTAATCTATAAAGGTCAAAGTGGTAAATAGGAATTGAGCCAGTGTGATACTCATTCAAAATTACAAAACTCGGACTTGTAACCCTTTCTTTGACATCTAGTGCATCTGCAACAAGTTTGACAAAAGCCGTTTTGCCTGCACCGATTTCACCATACAAGTTTATAAAACACCCGTTTGTAATAAGTTTCGCAAACCTTTGCGCAAGTTCTTTTGTATCTTCGAGGTTATGACAAATCTTTTTATACGTTTTCATAAATTTCTGCCCTATTCCTTCCGCTTTCTTTTGCTTTATACAAAGCTTTATCAGCCTTTTGAAGAATTGTTTTCTCGTCGTCACCGTCAGCATATTCGGTAATTCCAAGACTTATTGTAACACCAATATTTTTGTCAGAAACATCACTATTAACTTTTGAAATATCAATTTTTGTATTTTCAACCGCTTTGCGCAATCTTTCTGCAACCATACGAGCTTCCGGCAATTTAGTATAAGGAAGAATAATAGAAAACTCCTCTCCACCGTATCTTCCAGCAATATCATAATCCCTCAATTGCAACTTTATTACACGAGAAACTGTCTTCAAAACCAAATCCCCTGCAGCATGCCCGTACGTATCATTTACACTCTTGAAGAAATCAATATCCGTCATAATTGCACAAAGATTTCTCTTTTGACGTTTTGCACTTGAAACTTCTTGTTTAATACGTTCTTCCAACTGTCGTCTGTTATTAAAACCGGTCAAAGCATCTAATGTCGCATGTTTCAAGATTTCGGCATAAACATTAGCCCTGCTGATAGTTGTTGCTGCTTGATTTGTAAGTTGTTCCAAATAGCCGATTTCTTTTTCGCTCAAAATATTTTCCATACTCTTTGTAACAACGCAGCCCAACAATTTGCCTTCACTAATCAATGGAAAAACTCCGATTTTTTTATCCGGCGTAAGAATATATTCTGACTTGTTATTCAAACATTTTATTAGCTCAAATATTTTTTCGTCATTACAAGCAGTTGGCCAAATCAATTTGTTTTTAAGAAAAATATAAATCAAATGATCTGACACAAATTTGTCAATCATTTCACCGATAATTGGGATTATATAACTTGTTTCATATTGAGTTTCAATAATTTTCGCAATATTTTTCATCGCATCATGAAAATCAATATTTTTTTGCATTCTGTCAGACAAAATAACATTTTGAATTTTCAACGAAATCAAAAACGCCGCAATATTCATAAATTCCATTGCTTTGTCATCTAACTTTTCAAGGAATTCCATCATCCCAATAAGCTTTTGCCCTCTGAATAACGGGTAATAGAGTTCATCGTTTTCTAAATAATATTTTTCTGATTTCAATTTTTCAAATATTGAATACAATTTTTTAGACTTATCTTTTTCTAAAAATTCGTCAATAGAAATCCAACTCTTTGAAAAATTTCTAAGAGTTTCTGATGTCGAATCATAAATAAATATATTTACAGACGGCAAAAACTCCTCCAATGCATTGATTATGCCGGAGGAATTATATGCGTCATTTAGTTTTATTGATAATTGTTCTATCTCTTTAAGTGTTTGCATTATACATCCAGTTTTTGCAAAATTTCGTCTGGGATATCACAGTTTGCGTAAACGTTTTGAACATCGTCATGTTCTTCTAATTTTTCTAGCAACAACATAACATATTTAGCAGTCTGTTCATCTGTAACTTCAATTGTGTTTTGCGGTATTCTTGAAAGTTCAGAAGATTCGCTTTGGAAACCTGCAGCTTCCAATCCTTCAACTACTGCTTGGAAGTTTTCAGGCGAAGTTAAAACTTTGTAAGTTCCTTCTTCTTCTGTAACATCAAGCGCATCTAATGAAATAGCTGCTTCGAATAATTTTTCAAAATCAGTATTATCTTCGCTAAATGTAATAACTCCACGTTGATCGAACATCCAACCTACACAACCTGTTGCGCCCAAACTACCGTTGAATTTAGTAAAGAAACTTCTGATATCGCCTGCAGTTCTGTTTCTGTTATCAGTCATAGCTTCAACAACAACTGCAACAC
>CALEJY010000290.1 GCA_937898445.1 uncultured Candidatus Melainabacteria bacterium
AGTTATCATAATGCTTGCAGTCGGGACAGGCGCAAGCGAAAAAGTTCAAAAAGACATGGAATCTATGGGTAGCAATATACTAACCATTCGTTCTGCATCTGCCAAATCAGGAGGTGTAAGAATGGGATTAGGAACACGCCCAACCCTTACACTAAAAGATGCCGCAGCTATTGAAAAAAATGCTCGTGGGATTTCTGCCGTATCATCAGTGAGTTCCGAAGCCAAACAATTAACCTACGGAAACCAAAACTGGTCAACAACGGTTTATGGCACAGATCCTGAATATTTTTACATAAAAAATTACGAAGTTGAAGCCGGCAGAGGTTTTGTACCGGAAGATATTAAAAACTCCGCAAAAGTAACTGTAATCGGCTCAACTGTCGCATCAGAATTATTCGGGGATTTAGACCCAATCGGAAGAATTATGAGGGTTGGCGGAACTCCGTTCAAAGTAATCGGGACCTTAAAATCAAAAGGCAGCATGGGACCGATGGATCAAGACGATTTGATATTCATTCCGATTACAACCGCACAGAAAAAAGTTTTTGGAACAGATTTTCCGGGAACTGTTTCTATGATTGTTGTAAAAGGCTCAAATCCTGATGATGTTTCGACTGCAGAACAAGACATTGAAGAACTTTTGACCAATCGCCACAAAATCGGCAAAAATCAAACAAAAGACTTTGAAATCAGAAATTCTGCAGAATTTCAAGAAAAAATGAAATCTACAGTTAAAACATTTGCAATTTTATTAGCCTCAATCGCTTCTGTTTCCTTGCTAGTCGGCGGTATAGGTATTATGAATATTATGTTGGTATCTGTTACCGAGAGAACAAAAGAAATTGGTATTCGTATGGCTATTGGTGCAAAACCCTCTGATATAAGAATACAGTTTTTAATAGAATCCTTTTTATTATCAATAATTGGAGGACTAATCGGAGTGTTTATTGGTATTGCGGGAGCAGAAATTGTCCAAATCAGCGGAATAATGACAGTTTCTATATCACTATTCTCAATCCTTTTATCACTAGGATTTTCAGGTGCAATAGGTGTATTATTCGGATATTATCCGGCATACAAAGCGTCACTATTAAACCCGATTGATGCGTTGAGATATGAATAAAAATAAGGCAATAGAAGCAAAACTTATAGCCCTATCGCCTTATCATCTTATAGCCTTTTTTAATACGTCATTTGCCAGTTGTCGTTTATAACTTTTCCTAAGCAGCCGTGCCAACTTGTGGTGTCTGCAGCGCAGATACTACTATAATTTGTATTTCTAGCTGCTTCTGTCATTGGAGCAGTAGTATCTTCTGAAAAATTAAAATCATCTATTATACCATTGTTATAAACAAACATTGCAAACATATCTCTACCAGTAATGTTAGGACCTTTTGCCCCATTTGTATCAACATATAGTTCCATAAGAACATCACCAACAACTCTATAACTTACACCAATTGTAGTACCACTTGCAATAACATAATTTGTTCTTGGAGTGTACCAACCAATAGGACTTGTTCCTGTTATTTTTTTATACGAACTAGCAAAACAAGGAGTTTTGTTAGAACCACATTTTTGAACAATTTTAAAATTACTTTCTATAAAATTTTCTGCCGCAGCTTGAGAGGTCAAACCAGCTTCTTTCATATTGATGGCGTTTCTATCGGTTTGATATCTGAGAGTTGCCTGATTTAATTCGTTATAAATCTTGTGAAGTTGAGTTACATAACTCTGTCTTTGATAATTTTGCATTAATGTAGGAACAGTCATCGCTGAAACCACACCGATTATGCCGAGAGTGACAAGAACTTCGGCAAGAGTGAAGGCAGCACGTTTGAGTGAAAAGT
>CALEJY010000291.1 GCA_937898445.1 uncultured Candidatus Melainabacteria bacterium
CATAGTGCGAGTCCGTGTCCTTTCGTAACTTGTTCCATTACTATCCATGTCGGCAGAGGTTGAGTATTTCTTTAGTGATTTAGGTGTTTTGTTACATTTTGTAATATTTACATTTCTAAAAATGCCATTATAATAAATATATTGAGGTTGGTGAAGATGATTAATAAAAAAGATGCGAAATACTATTATGAAGAAGGTGTTAAAAGGTATAAAAAAGGTTCAAAATCTGCATTAAAATCTTTGCAAAAAGCGCTTGAACTTGCTCTAAATGACCCTTCAACACCAAATGAACTTTTAGATGATATTTATGTTGGGTGTTATTGTTGTTATGGCAAATTGTATAAAGATTACGAAAAGGCTCTTTTTTATATGAATAAACATCTTGACCTTGCACCGGAAAATGAAGAAATTCGGAAAGCAAAAGAGTTTCGAGCTGAAATTAATGCCAATCCTGACAAATTTGATGAGCAAACTTTATTAAAACGTGCTAATCAAATCCGCATTATGAATGAACCGGATGCAGACGGTATATTGATGTATATTAAATGTTTAATCCTATTTGATAATCCAAAATGTGATGAAATTTTTTATATTCTTGCTAAAATTTGTAAATCAGATATGAGCATTGTTGCTGAAAATAATATCAAACAAGCAATTGCCATAAACCCCAATAGACAAGAATACTACGACCTATATTTCAGTATAATGTTGCATATTTTGGCTGATGAATACGGCGAAAAAACGTTCCCTAAAACTGTCAAAAAATACGACAAAACAATAAAAGATGTTATAAATAAGTCTATCAAGATAAAACCGACTGCGCAGGCTTATCTCAATTTTTATTACTATTACAACCTTGTGAAAAATGCTAAATCTGCTCTAAAATCACTCGATAAAGCGATTGAGCTTGACCCAGAAAATGCTTTTATGTATGAATATCGTGCCCAATTGAAAAGTGAAAATAACGATATAGATGGCGCGATAAAAGATTATGAAAGTGCTTTGGCGATTTATCCTTATGAAAAAGATGATTATTCAGAAATTGCAAATTTGTATTATAAAAAATTTGGCAAAGAAAAAGTTTATGAATATTTTGAAGAAAAAATTCAACAATTTTCATCAGAAAAAGACCTATATTTAGAACTGTTGACAATGAAAGCCTATTATGAAAAAGAATATGGTGACTATGACTTATGTCTTTTGGATTGTGATAGAGTAATAAATTTATCACAGTTTACTCCGTATGAAAAGCGTAATATTTACCCAATAAAATCAACATGTTTATATCGAAAAAACGATGTAGAAAATGCACTCAAATTGTTAGATATTGCTATCGAACTGGGACAATCTTTGGTGTCTAATTATATGGACAAAGGTAAAATTTTGGAAGAACAGAAGAAATATGATGAGGCTCTTGACTGTTATAAAAAGGCTGAAGAAATTTCATTAAAAGAAGATGGCTACCTCCCAAGTTATTTATGTACCACAATTGGCTATTGCTATGAATGTCTAAACAAACCTTTTGAGTCACTAAAATATTATAACAACGCGATTAAAAAGGGGCTTGACTCTTGGTATCCGTACATAAATAAAATTGGAACATTAATAACTTTAGGAAAATATAAATTTGCACTAAAGTGGGCTGAAAGAGCTGAAAAATTATTCAAAAATGAGTTAGACAATAGTTTTTATGGCAACAAAGGATTGGTTTGTTACCATTTGAAAGATTATAAAAATGCTGTAAAAAATTTCAAAAAATATCCGCAATGGGGTTCTGGGCAAATTTTAACTGCATATATTGATTTTTTACAAGGAAATAGTAAATCTGCGCTGAAAAAGTTGGCGAAATTTGAACCAAAAACTCTGGCTGAAATGGATTATAAACTTCGTTTTATGGCGGTGATTTATTATAAAATCAAGGAATATGACAAGGCTTTAAAATATATTGATGGAACCAAAGATAAAAATTGTTTTTATTATTATATAAAATCATGTATATTCAAAAAACTTGGTGATAGCGAAAACGCACAAAATTGTTTGAAAATGGCAGAATCTACATTGGAAAAAGAAACAATGGATGAGATGATACGGATTATTGAAGATGATTGCCAAGTAAAATTTGACTAAATAAAAATAAAATTCCATGACTTGAAAAAAAGATAAAATGCGATTATAATACGTATTACAGTACATTAACAACACCAATTATAAACATTTTATAATTCATGGGGACGTTTTAAATGCGTGAGCCGGAGTGGAGCACAAAATGGCGACTTTTTAGTCGACAGATGTGTGAAACTTAATAAAGGCGACGTAGGAGCGCAAAGCAAAGCTTGAGCACCACAGGAGCAAATGTCCCCACAACAACGATTCATGGGGACGTTTTGGATTTGACAGGATGTTTGGTGAAAATAGGTTGCGTGTCCGAGCGCTGTTCTCGGTTATCAACGAGCAAAACAAATTAAATGCTAAAAATAATGTAATCGAAGCTGATTTCTCTAGAGCTTACGCTTTAGCTGCTTAATCGCTCGACGAATAGCTACTCATAGAGTCCAGCTTGCCGACTTTATGGGTCCATTATGCAAGACGCAGTGCAGTGATTGGCAGTAGCTGTATCAAGATAACTGTCAAGGGTTTAGAGTTTCCCTCAAATAAAACCTAGGCTTGACTTGTCAGGTTCTGATATTTTCCTGAGTTGAGCGAGAAAATTAATATCTACACATGTAGAGGCTTATTTTTATCCATTTTGGACGTGGGTTCGACTCCCACCGTCTCCATATTTTAGTCCACAAAAGAACATTAAGACCAATTTGAAAGCACTGAAAGCCCGCAGTAAGCGGACTTGTTAATAACAGAAAACAAGCAGAGAATTTATTTTATTAAAATTCTCTGCTTATATATGCTTATTTTCATAAAAATTCTCTCTTCACAAGAGACCCAGTCCAAAATTAGTTTATTATCGTAATCATTTTAGCAACCATTTGACCGTCATTATTGATAGGTACAAAAGTAACAATTTTATTTTTTAATTTATATATTTGCGTTCCATCTAATCTTGTAAAGTCATTAAAATGTCCTAAATAAGTATCTCCATGAACTTCATTATTTTCTATAATACAAAACATTCTTTTAATATCATATCTTATAATTTTACCATGAATTGGTTTTTGGTTAATTTTATTTTGTATTTCAGAAATTTTTTCAGACCATTTAATATCTTTTTTAATAAACTCAAAAAGCTCAACTGGAACATACTCATTTATTAAATCTAATTTACCTTGAGAATTAAGAATATTTACAATCTCATTTATAGCTTTCACAGTACAATTTACAGCTTTGGGTTTTATAGGGTTTTCCATTATAGCATTTTTAAAATATTGCAAAGATTTATTTATATCGCTGCTTTTGTATAAAAATGCTAAATCTAAATTAATTTTAGAAATATGAATCTTGGTATGAGGGTCAGTATTATCCATATTTAGAGCTTTTTGAGTATGTTCTAACGCTTCAAATAGTTTTTCTTCAGCCATTTTATAGTTTTTATCAATTTTATATACGTCAGCCCATCTCCTTAAATTATCTGCTAAATTAGTTCGACAGATAATTTCATTTTTTTTAGATTTTTGTTCAATTGAAATTTTTAACCCTTTCTCATATAATTTATTTGCGTCTTCATGTAGTCCCAAACGGCATTTCGCATATCCTAATGCATTTATAATATATAGATCTTTATTATCTATGGAATATGCTTTCTCATATTTTTTCAAAGCTTCTTCCATATTATCATTCCGCATATCAATTTTCCCCCATGTAAACCAAATTTGGGGATCTTCAGAATTTAATTCAAAAGCTTTTTTTATTAACTTTTCAGCTTCAACAAAATGTCTTTCTTGGGCTTCCATTAAACTCCAGTTTTTATATACGGTAGGAAAATCAGGGGCAATTTTTTGTGCATTTATATAATCCGCTTTAGCCATATCGTAAAGTCCTTCTTGGTATTTTTGTCTTGCCGTTTGTAATAATAATGATGCAACTTTTTCTTCATCAGTAACAGCTCCCATGTTAGAAAAACTATTAGTAAATTGATTTTTTGCCTTTATAGCTTCTTCGTTTGTTAGTTTGACTTTACTTAATTTTTCTTGAATATTTCTACGTATAGATGGTATTTTGTCTAATTGATTATTTATAAAACCTCTTGTTAGTGGTAACAAAACATATTTGGTTGATAGGTTTTCTTGCTGATTCACATATTGTTCAGGAATAACTAACGAAACTGTTATAAGTTCATTTACAGCATCTTCAAATTCTTGACTATTTAAATCTGTCACATAATTTAAAACTCCATATGAAGGAGATTCATCAAAACAACTTAAAGCACATAAAACCTTTTGTGAATCTTTACTAAGTTCATTGTAGATTTGTTCAAAACAAAACTTAGTAATATCACTTGTTTCATCACTTATTGAGTTTATAACATCATTTATTCTTTTACCTTTTGCGATTTGTCCAATAAGCCATTTTATTGCTAAAGGATAGTAAGAAACTTTACGAACGTAACTTTTTATAATTTTGTCTGGTAACTTTGCTATATTATTAAGATTTTTGTCACGACATATTAATCTAAATAAGCATATTGCTTCCTTTTCAGTAAGTTCTTTTAATTCGTAAACTCGGTTAACTTGCCCTAACCCTCTACGACTTGTAATTAGGATTTTAATTTTTGGATGGCAATCTAATATAAAATTTTTAATTCTTTCATCGGTAATTGTTTCTAAGTTATCAATAACAATTAACAGATTTGAACACATATCTAAAATTAAATTTACATTAGTTTCTTTCTGTTTTAGTGACGAGCTAAGTTTAACATCATCAAATCCTGTTATTTCAATTATTTTATCTAATAATTCTTCATAATCTTTCAATGTTGGTTCTATTTCTTCCACACCCAAATAGGAAAGTTTTTTATCTTTTGCACTTAACCATATAATATAGTCAAAAGTTGTTCTGTTTTTAATTAAAATATCATCCAAAACCTTTATTGCAAGCGAAGTTTTTCCAACTCCACCTGCACCTGTAATTGAAATAACTCTATGTAAATCACCTAATAATAATTTTTTTACTTGTTCAATGTCGCGTTTTCTTCCAACGAATCCTCCTTCATATTCATAGTCTGGAGTTGGTAAATTATTTGGAATTTCTAAATTTTTACAATCCCCAAAATTTAACGGAACAGTTACAACAGAAACTTTTTCTGGTGATTTTTTTAGCGTTTCTAAGTAATTAATTAATTCATTACTATATGGTCTTATTTCATATGATAATTCTGTAACAATTTCTATTAATAAATCTAGATTAATAACACTAAAAGGTTTATTGTGAGCAATTTTACATCTTAATTCATACAAAGTATCATATTTGTTAGAAAAATCTTCATTATTCAAGTTATTTTTATTAAAATAACTATCATATGATTTTTTGTATAATATAATTTCTTTCAAATCAATAAAGTCAGTTTCTTGTAATAAATCATCACAACATTCCATATCTAGTTCAATGTTACGTTCTATAGCTTTATTTAAAATACCATTAGGAATTCCATTTTTAAAATCAGTATAAAAATATGATAATTTGTAAGAAATAAAATTTCTAAAAGCTTCTTCAAAACGAGAAATTATTGTATAAGCCAAATCTTGATGCCTAAAATTTAATGACATAAACACTCCTAACTTTCTTAATAATATAATTATATTATAAAAAATTTTATAAATTTAAAATTTATAAGTATTTATTAACTTCTGCAAACTCAAATCTTTACTTTGAGTTCCTGTCAAAATTTGTTCTGTTAAAGTTGGTGAAATATATTTTAGATTTAGGATGTTTCGGATGTATTTTGAGTCTTTAAACCCTTCTTCGGATTGTAAATCTTCTATTGTCCTACCTGCTTGGATTTGTTTATGGTAGTAGTAACTTTTAACAATTGCGTTTACAAGATACGGGTTCGGCTCGGGAGTATCGTATTCTTTTGCGTTCAAAATCAAAATATTATCATTTTTGGATGGCTGCGTGATTTTTATTTTTTTAGTAATCGTAATCGGGTTAAATTTCTCACTTTTGTCAGGTATTACAAATTTTTGATTGTTAGACAATGCATTCAATACATTTATTAAGGAATTTTCATTTAATGTAATTTCGATTAAATTTTTGGATATAACAATTTTATAAATAATAGCCCTGATTAGTTTTGGATCCGAATAATCTTCAATATTTTGTGCCGTATAAATAAGTTTATTTTGCTTACTAACTTTAAAATCTTTTACAAGTTTTTGAATCTGTTCTTTATCTTGCAAAAATTCTTTTGTTGTTTCAACTACAAATTTTTCAACTTCGCCTGCGGGGATTTTTGAAATTGTACCAACTTCACTGTCATTGTAATTCTTTAAAGCTGTGCTGACATAATATCTGTATCGCCGTTTATGGCTATTACTATGGCTTGGTGTCATCAAATTATTTTTATCATCAAAAATCAAGCTTGCAAGTAGTGAGTTTGAAGAACATTTAGTTCCGCAAGTTTTATCAACTTTGTTTTCATACAGTAGTTTTTGAACTTCCTCAAAAATTTCCTCTGAAATAATTGCCTCATGTTCACCCTCATAAACTTTATCTTTATGGGTAATTTTACCGATATAAACTTTATTTACAAGCAAATGGTACAATTGACCTTTTGAAAAATTTTTGTTAGTTCGTGTTTTAATTTCGTTTTCTTTGAGATAGTGCATCAACTTTGGTACACTCTTCAGGTCAAGATATTTATCAAAAATCATCCGCACCTTTTGAGCTTCTTCTTTATGAATAACAAGTTTTTTATCCTCTTTTTTGTAACCAATCGGAGGACGACCTCCCATCCACATTCCTTTTTTCTTGGATGCTGCGATTTTATCTCTTATTCTTTCACCTGTTACTTCTCGTTCAAACTGTGCGAAAGATAACAGAATATTCAATGTCAGTCTGCCCATTGATGTAGTTGTATTAAACTGCTGAGTTATAGATACAAACGAAGTTTCATGCTTGTCAAAGACATCAATGATTTTTGAAAAGTCCATCAGTGAGCGGGTTAAACGGTCAACTTTGTATACGACAACAATATCAATTTCTTCGTTTCCGATATCTTTTAAAAGCTCTTTAAATGCCGGTCTTTCCATTGTACCACCTGAATATCCACCATCATTGTATTGTTTGTCAACTAGAATCCAACCTTCGTGCATTTGGGATTTAATATAAGCCTCGCAGGCTTCCCGCTGAGCATCAAGTGAATTGAAGTCTTGCGCAAGACCTTCTTCAGAGGATTTTCTGGTGTATATAGCACATCTAACTGGTTTCATTATTTACATACTCCAAAGAATTTTTTGCCATTCCAATGTGTGCCAGTTATTACATTCGCAACAGCAGAGAGAGTTTTATATAACTTGCCCTCAAAATTAAAACCTCCATCAACTGTAACAACTTCGTATTTTTCACCTTTAAATTCACGAATAAATTTGGTTCCAATTGCCACGTTAAATTTTTTTATTTTTTTGACGTTAACCGTTTTTGTTTTTTCATAATTTTCGATAAGGCAGTTTATCTGATTTTGTAACTTACTTGGTAGTTTATTATATTGATAGTACCAATCAAGTTCTTTAATCAGATATGATTTGGTATAACCTTTTGGAGCAGGAGTTTTAAATATTCCCTGCCATTTGATTTTTAATTCCTTTGTTGTTAGTTTTTTTAAGTTATTCATACTTACATTAGTCGCTCTTGTTGCAGTAAACATCAAGTCTAAAAACACAATTCGTATCAAATACACTTATAGCAAAAGTCTCGAAGTTGAAAACTTTTTCCTAATTTTTATATGGATACTTTTGTAATCCGTAGAAAAAATAAAAGGAGAAAACCATGAAAACCCACCAAGAGAATTTAGAAATTCGTTACTTGAATCCGACTGAGTTGAAACTTAACCCAAAGAATTCAAGAACGCACAGCAAAAAGCAATTGCATAAAATTGCACAGAGTATTGAAAAGTTAGGATTTAATAATCCTGTACTTATTAATGCAAAAAACATTATCGTTGCCGGACATGGCAGAGTGCTGGCGGCACGGGAATTAGGATTGACTGAAATTCCAACCATTTGTTTAAGTCATATGAATCAGGAACAACTTAGGGCTTATATTATTGCTGATAATAAACTTGCAGAGGAAGCCGGTTGGGACAATGAAATTTTGAAAATTGAATTAGATTTTCTAATGAATCTTGAACCTGAGATTGGATTTGATGCTACTGTTACAGGTTTTGATATCCCTCAACTCGACTTAATACTAAATCCTGAGGCTCTTGATAATGTAAAAGAAGTATCAAAAGCAGATCCTAATATGGAATTTTTAGCAAATGTCATTGATATTCCAAAACGAGTAAATCGTGG
Source organism: uncultured Candidatus Melainabacteria bacterium (assembly GCA_937898445.1). GTDB lineage: Bacteria > Cyanobacteriota > Vampirovibrionia > Gastranaerophilales > Gastranaerophilaceae > Stercorousia. Next base: position 8,460 of record CALEJY010000291.1, read on the forward strand.
TGAGCTTTGGAAACTTGGTGAACATCTGCTTTATTGTGGAAATTCATTGGAAGAAATTAGTTACAAAAAGCTTTTGCAAAATGAATTAGCACAAGTTGTATTTACAGACCCACCATATAATGTCAAAATAAAAGGAAATGTTACAAAACAAAAACAGCACGAAGAATTTGAACTTGCCTCGGGTGAAATGAAAAAGGGTGAATTTATTGATTTTCTTAAAACAGCAATGAGTTTGCAAGTAAGATATTCAATTGACGGCTCTATACATTATCAATGTATGGATTGGCGTCATGTTAGTGAAATGCTTGATGCTGGTAGTGAAGTTTATTCTTCGCTCAAAAATATTTGCGTTTGGGATAAAGGTACTGGCGGTATGGGGTCACTATATCGTTCTCAGTATGAATTTATTTTTGTATTCAAAAACGGAACAAAACCTCATATAAATAATGTCGAACTTGGGGTTCACGGAAGATATCGTACAAATGTTTGGAAATATAAAGGAATGCATGCCAGCAACCCTCAAGCTAAGACCTTGGTAAAACTGCATCCGACAGTTAAACCCGTTCCAATGATTATGGATGCACTTTTAGACTGTTCTTCACCAAACGGAATTGTTTTGGATTCTTTTGGTGGCTCCGGTTCAACTTTAATCGCGGCAGAGCGTACAAAACGAAGAGCGAGAATTATTGAACTTGAACCTAAATATTGTGACGTGATTTTATATCGTTGGGAACATCTTACAGGTAAAACTGCCGAGTTAGTTGAACTCAAGGAGATTTATGATGTCAAATAAGGATTTGCAGAAATACGAGGTGGGCTATAAACGCCCGCCTCGCGAACACCAATTTAAACCAGGACAGTCAGGAAACCCGAAAGGACGTCCTAAAAAGAATAATAACTTTGCTGAAGATGTCATGGATGAAATGAATGAAGTTATTACTATTCAAGAAAACGGAAAATTAAAGAAAATAACAAAAAAGCGAGCATTAGCTAAACGACTGATCGCAGATTCACTCAGCGGGAAAGTTTCTGCAATAAAAATTCTTACTCCTATCTTAGCTGGAGAAACTAAGATAACAAAAGATTTTGAAGAAGAGTTAACACCGCAGGATGCTCAGATTTTAGAAGATTATATACAAAGGAGATTAAATCATGAATAACAATGGAATTTTATATGCTGCTTGTAGGAACGATCTTTATGCGTTTATGCAAAAAGCATTTTATGAAATTGATGGCTCACAGGAGTTTAAAGGTAATTGGCACTTAGAACTTATATGTGATAAGTTGCAGCAGTGTTTAGATGGCAAAATTAAACGATTAATAATAAATATTCCACCGAGGAATTTAAAATCTCACATAGCTTCTATAACATTTCCGGCTTATATTCTTGGACACTCACCATCTGAAAGAATTATCTGTGCAAGTTATGCACAACCTCTTGCCAATGATTTGTCACGAAAAACCCGACAGCTTATGGAAACTGATTTTTATAAACAAGTTTTTAAAACCCGTTTAGGTGATAAGAATACTGAAAATATGTTTGAAACAACTTATAACGGATATAGATTTGCAACATCTGTTGACGGGTCATTAACAGGTTTTGGCGGCAATTGGATAATACTTGACGACCCTATAAAAGCAGACGATGCCCAATCTGAAGTAAAACGAAATAATGTTAATAATTGGTATGACAACACACTGATTTCAAGATTAAATGATAAAGTCAATGGTGTAATTATTGTAGTTATGCAACGCTTACACATAGATGATTTAACTGGACACTTACTTAAACAAAACGGTTGGGATTTGTTATCACTTCCTGCAATTGCAGAAAAGGATGAAACATTTCGTCTTTTAAATGGAAATATTGTTGGTCGTAAGGTAGGAGAAGCATTAAATCCGACATTAGAACCTTTAGAAATTCTTGATAAGCAACGAAAACTAATGTCAAACTACAACTTTTCTGCACAGTATCAACAGAATCCAATACCGGCAAAAGGTAATGTCATAAATTTTGATGATTTGAAATTTTTTGACAGTTTACCAAATATCGGAACCGTTTTTCAAAGTTGGGATATTGCCCTAAAAGATGGTAAAGATAATGACTATTCTGTTTGTATTACAGCAAAATATCAGAACAATCTTCTTTATATTGATAATGTTCAAAGGTTTAAACTTGATATGTTTGCACTTGCAAATCAAATGCAAGAAATGTATCAGAATTTCAAATGTAATCATCTCATAGTAGAGGATAGTTCGATTAGTACTCATCTTCTTCAATATATTCAAGGAAAATTGAATTTGTATCCGATTAAATATAAACCTCAAGCTGACAAAATCACTCGTGCAAACAATGCTTCATTATTTATTAGTTCCAGCAGAGTCTTGTTACGGAAAGATGCCGATTGGTTAGATGATTTTAAATCTGAAATCAATGCATTTCCTAACGGAAGACACGATGATCAGGTCGATGCCCTAACGCAGTTGATTGGAATTGTCAATAACGGTCAATTCTGCTGTAATCTTGAAGCCATTGCGAATGCTATACAAAAGAATAAACAAAAAAATAATAACCTGAGTAAACTTGAATTTTGCAAAATGGCATATAAGGATTATCGTTCAAGCTTTCACCGTTTCCCCATATTATGAAAGAAACTCCCTACATAGGGAGTTTCTTGTCGATTTGTTACAATCTATTGATATTTTATGACTATTTTAAATTTTTAGGGTTATGTTGTAATACACAAAATCAATATGTCTTATTCTGACGTAGATATGAGTAATAATAAGATATAAGGAGAACGAAATGAAATATTTAATACGTGCAAATAAAGTAGTATTCAGCGGGAATATGCAAATGATAATGAAATATATCTCAGATTTTTACAAATCAGACTCAAAAATATGGACTGATAAAAACGGGCAATTTACTGATTTAGGCAAATTTAAGACTTTCATAGAATCAATGGGGTATTCAATTAAAGATAAAATCCCTTCAAACTGTCGTTGCGAAGGTACTGCTGTAACAAATTCTGAATTTAGAAAAATTTGGACTAAATGTAATTTTGATATTAAATCCGTCGCTAAAAGACTCCACATTGATGAAAGAACTGTCGCACAAATAGTTAGAAAAATGAAATTGAGGAAATAATTATGTACGAAATTCAAGGAAAATGCACAACCGCAAAGGTTTTTACAGAATGTGAAAATATTGATGTTACAGAACAAACTTTAGCTATTTGCAATCATCCGATTTTTAAAGACTGCAAAGTCCGAATAATGCCGGATTGTCACAGAGGCAAAGGCTGTACAATCGGATTTACTGCTGAAATGCCTAAAAATGGAGAGATTATTCCAAACATTATCGGAGTTGACCAATCTTGTGGAATGCTTGCAGTAAAACTAAAAAAATCTAAAACTTTGAATGATTTTGCAAAATTGGACAAAGTTATTAGAAAATTTGTACCATTTGGACAAAATGGCAGAAAACAAATAAGTTCGCTTGTACCAAATGACTTGATAGAAAAAGTCAAACAGATTTCTATTGATTATTTGAATGAAAATCCCAACAGAGATTTGAATAAAATCGGTTCACTTGGTGGAGGCAATCATTTTATATCAATTGAAAAAGGTAAAATTGGAACTTATTTAATTATTCATAGCGGTTCAAGAAATTTTGGCAAAAAACTTGCTATTTATTTTCAAAAAATTGCTATTGAAACTAACTGTTACGGAGAAGGGGAACTCAAAAACTTGTCTTATTTAAAAGGTAAAAATGCTGAGAATTATCTTGAATGTGCAAAAGTTTGTAATGAATACGCACATCTTAACCGTTTAGTCATAGCAAATGAAATTCTGACTAATATGGGTTGGAAATCAGAAGATGAATTTGAAACAATCCATAATTACATTGGTCAAGATGGAATTATTAGAAAAGGAGCTATTTCTTGTTATAAAGATGAAAAAGTTTTAATTCCCTTCAATATGGCTGATGGTTCTTTAATTTGTATCGGGAAAGGAAATTCCGATTGGAATAATTCAGCTCCGCATGGTGCAGGTAGAGCCTTATCTAGAACACAAGCAAAAGACCAATTAACAATGCAGGAATACAAAATTCAGATGAAAGATATTTTCTCAACTTGTATTTCTATTTCAACACTTGATGAAGCACCAATGGCTTATAAGAATAGTCAAGAAATAATTCAAGCTATTGACCCGACGGTAGAAATTATAGACCACCTAAAACCACTATATAACTTTAAAGCAGAGGAATAACAATGAAAATTAGAAAACTAAAAAGGTATTGCAAAATATTTGAAAAATATTTTAATAATAAAGATTATAGGAAAGCATTAAAAGAACATAAAAAGATTCCGACTTGCTTATTAAGCACTGATGGTTTTCTATATAGAGGAGTTTGTTATGCAAATCTTAATTTGTTAAAACAAGCAATTAAGACTTTTAATCAAGCAATCATAATTGATAACAAAAATGTCGATGCATATTATAACAGAGGGCTTGCTTACAATAATCTAGGAATTTCTTCTGATAACTTAAACCTATATAAACAGGCTATTCAAGATTTTACTAAAGTAATATACTTAGATCCAAATTATGATAGAGCATATGCTAATAGAGGAAATTGCTATATAAATTTGGAAGAATATATCAAAGCAATTGCAGATTTAACAAAAGCAATAGAATTAAATCCAAATTATATTGAAGCATACGGAAATTGTTCAGCAGCATACATAAAATTAAAAGAACCCGATAAAGCAATAAACGATTGCAACAAGTTAATTCGCTTAGGAGAAAAATCAGGATATCACAATAGAGCTATTGCAAATGAATTATTAGAACGATATGACAATGCGATTTTTGATTTTTCCAAAGCCATAGAATTTGACACTAAAAACTATCATGCTTACTGGTTTCGAGGAAATGTATTTTCTAAAATAAAACAATATGAAAAAGCGATAAAAGATTATACCAAAGCTATTGAATTAGCTCAACCGAAAGATGTTGGAACAATTTATAGAATAAGAGGAAAAGCTTATATAGAATTAGGCGAAATAGAAAAAGCTAATGCTGATTTTGATAATGTTGAAAAAATCATAACAAGGAATCTAAATTAAGACTTAAAATACAACTATAAATCCAAACTCAAATACACGTTATCCATTTCATCTTGTGTAATTCCTATGTATCTTAGAGTTACAGCAGGAGATGAGTGGTTAAAAAGTTTTTGAATTAAGGTAATATCATAGCCGTTATTATATGCGTGATAGCCAAAAGTCTTTCTGAATGTGTGAGTTCCAATTCTTTCTTTTATTCCAACAGATTTTGCAATGTTATATATGGTATTCCTTGTACATACAATTATTAAAGGTCAGTTACAAGTGACCTCAAATGTAATCGGAGTAATAAATTAGGATAAATTAGCGAATGATACAAAGTTATATTGTGTATTATTCAAAATCAAACAAATCTTTGACAGGTATATCTAAGGCTTGAGCAAGTTTTGCAATCGTTTTAAGGTTAGGATATTTTTCACCACGCTCGATTTTTCCAATATATGAAATATCTACATCGGCAAGTTCAGATAATTTACTTTTAGTAAACTTTTTTGCTTCTCTTATTTCTTGTAGTTTTGTTGCAAACTGCTTGCAGATATCACTATTCATACCTTAATTGTGCTATACTCAAGACAATACAGTATAGACTTATAGTCTAGTAAATAAAAATTGTTACGTCAGGAAATGACATACACTTATGCTAAAGTATTGTAATAAACAAAAGGAATTAATTATGTCTATTAAAGAAAATGATGTAAACTTAACAAATTCTCCAATATACAATATGTCAATGTGTTCGTTAGAAAACTTTCATACTTGTTTTTTATCTTGGTTAGGAAATAATTATAAACACGAATTCTTAGAAATTTTAACTGGCGTACATTATATTGATAAAGTTGAAATAAAAGTTGAGACACAGGTAAACTATGGCAAAAACAACATACTTGATATGTTAATTACTGTAAAAAATGGAGATAATACAGAATATATAGTAATTGAAAATAAACTTAAGTCATTCCCGACAGAGGAACAATTAAGCAGATATCAAGAATGTTTTGTTGGTAAAAATACAAGATTTATACTTTTATCATTAGCACCAAAACTTGTGCTACCTAAACCATGGAATTATCTTGATTATTCTGACCTTGCAGAAAAAATGAAGGATAAATTTTCGTACAAAAACGATTATGACAAATATTTAATTGACGATTATATAAATGTTGTAACTCAACTTGTAAACGCATTTCCTAAAACATCTTCACAAAAATATGATTTTTATGAAAATAACAAACTTGATGAAATAGGTTTAAAAGATATTTATGTAAAATGGAGAACTTCCGAATTTGCAAACTATATCAAACAAAAGTTGAATCGAACAGAATGGGATATTGGTTTCAGTTTTCACAATAAAAAAGGGACTATTGATATTGTAAAAAGTTTTCCTAAATATGGTTTTAATATAGGTATTCAAATTGAAAATAACCAATATCGTTATTTTATGAATATATTATGGAATGATACATCTGATAACGCAAACAAACAGCGAGAAATAATCGCAAACCAAATTGCTATGAATAATTATTGGTTTCAAAATACTATGAATCCAGTTAAAGCTCGAACTTATGAAAATTTTTGCGGCTATGCTCCTGGATTTATATATCGATATTTATATATTGATAAATACTTTGGTGAATACAACTTGAGCAAAGTATCTTATGACAATATTTTTGAACAAATTGAAAAAGACATAAAAAGCCTTGATGAAAATCAACATGAAATAATAAGAATAGTTGGACAAGCTGTGGCAAGATAAGAGAAAGGAGTTAATTATGGCAATCAAAGAAGCTTTGCAAAAGGGAAGTCAAGTTGCAGTTAAATTTGGGAATTCAATATCTCATTTTTCTGGGACTTTGATTGGTTTTACTTCCAATGCTGTATTTATTAAAGATGGTAGAACGGTTCATGTTTTAGTGGAAAAAGGGGGAGGCGTTAGTAGTTGTGGTCGAAATATTTCCCTTATGAGTAATGATGACGTAATTATGTTTGGGAATAAAGTTGGCATAAAAAGAGGTTCTACTATCCATCTTTACGATGAACAGGGTAAATCTGCAGGTACAAGACAAGCATAATAGAAAGGAATTTTATGACTAATTCAAAAACAGAGATTCAAGAATTAGAAAAGCTTCTTATTTCAGAAGATTTGGAAGAACTAAATAACTTGACAGGCAATTTTAATATTTTTAATGCCTTAAAATTGCAAAACAATGAAATTCGCCATTCAAATTTCTTAGCTTGGATAATGTCTCCATTTGAAACACATGGTTTGGGAGATTATTTCTTAAAAGAATTTTTGAAATCTGTAATAAAAGATTATTCTCTAGATGAGAATATTGGTATTTCGTTAAAAGATATTGTCTTTCTTAATTTAGATGATACAGAGATAAAACGAGAATATAAAAATATTGATTTATTGCTCATAAGCCAGCAAAGCAAATTCGTTTGTATCATTGAAAACAAAATATGGACTGGAGAGCATGATTGTCAATTAGAACGATATGCAGAAATTGTTAGTTCAGAATTTAAAGACTTCAAAAAATTGTACATTTATCTATCACCAACTAATGAATGTAATTCAGAATTATTAAATCGTTGTTATCAAGATTCAAATAATACAGTATATTATATTCCAATGAATTATCTTCAAGTTCATGACGTAATTAACAAAACACTCAAATTCAAAGCTAAATCAATGAATGAAGATGTAAAAATTTTCATAGAACATTATAACAGTATGTTAGAAAGGAATATTATGGGACAAACAAGTGAAGATGTAATTGCTCTTTGCAGAAAAATATACAGAGAAAATAAAAACGCAATTGATTTAATTGTTGAAAATAATGACATCAAGGCAGATATTTATGATGTATTACTGGAGATTATATCTGAAAATCAGAATTGGTTACTTCAAACAAGTAACATCAATTGGATTAGATTTATTCCAAAAAATGATAATCTAGAGAACCTAAAATTTGCAAAAAAAGACTGGGTTGATGCTGATAACATACTAATTATTGAAATCAATAATGCTAAAAACTCTGTAATAATGGACATAGTCATAAGACAATCCGAAATGGGGTTTGAAAAACAATATCAAATTTTGTATGAAATGGCAAAAGACAAATTTGGCTATAACAAAAGTTCTAAAAAAAATACTTATATGCACATAAAATCATTCCCTCTGATTAGTACAATTGATTACAACAATATTACATTACTTGGTCATGATGAACTGAAAGACTTTTTGAAAAATAAAATTTATAATTCTGGCATATTAGAAGATTTTTCACAATTCACAAAAGAACTTAACTCTAAAATAAATTAAATAAATATTCAACAACTCCGCACTGCGTCACAATTTGACGTGGTACGGAGTTATAATCAAACTATAGAAAATAAAATTAAAGCAAGGAACAGAATGAATAAAAATGAAATTTTAAAAACTATAAATGAGTTATCAAACAATGCCATGTTTAATGTTTCTTTAACATCAAGAGAACTATTTCATACAAACTTTTGGGCTTGGATGTTGAGAAAATATCCTAAAGTCTTTAAACCAGTTTTTTATCCTGAGTATAACAAAAAAGACAAAATAGAAGCTTTGCAAAAGGGAAGCCAAGTTGCAGTTAAATTCGGGAATTCAATATCACATTTTACTGGGACCTTGATTGGTTTTACAGCCAATGCAGTATTTATCAAAAATGGCATAAATGTTCAGATATTGGTAGAAAAAGGGGGAGGTGTTAGTAGTTGTGGTCGAAATATTTCCCTTATGAGTAATGATGACGTAATTATGT